>JALCDN010000012.1 GCA_022641595.1 Ruminococcus sp.
AGAGATGCTTTATGTTCCCCTTATGATTTGGTTATAGATATTATCAACGGCAAGGCCTGGTGACCTTGCCGTTTGGCTTTTTGTAAAGACACGGGATTATTTGGCGGGTACACTATAAAAATGGAAATTAAACAATACGGTAAAAGAATAAATGGGAATGTGGTAGTAGGTTGGAATATTGTAAATCTTTTCATTCCAGAAGAAATTTGGGATAAAAAGAAATGCATCATTGACACAATAAAAAAAGCACTAAGCGTATACCGCTATGTTAAAAATGAAGAAATGTTAGAACCGAGGATTTCATGTGAACCTCAAAAAGTGAAGGAGTTATTATGAGGGATAATTTAACAAAGAATCAGGAAGATATATTAGATGAATTAATAGATGATATAGAAAAATGGAGAAAAAATATTTCTCATTCAGGTAAATTAGAAAAATCAGAATTGATACAATTTGTGGATTGGTTGCAAAACGATGCGGGTGCTGGACACACACGAGAAGAAATTTTGTGGAAGCATTGCCCAAAATCAAATCTGCTTACAGTACATCTGTTGCAGCAAAAGCTGTTAATTTCTGTGACAGAATCTACCATGAAGAAAAACAACTGGAAGATCTGACAGCAACTGAAAGATATGAGCAGCGTCTTGTAAAGGTCAAACCCTTACTTGATGCTTTATTCTCATGGCTTGATGAGCAAAACGTCAGTGGGAAAGGCAATCTCGCTGACGCAGTCCGATATGCACGAAATGAGAAAAAGTATCTCTACACTTTTTTAGAAGACGGCAATGTCCCAATCGACAACAATCGTGCCGAAAATGCGATAAGACCTTTTGCAGTCGGACGAAAAAACTGGTTATTCAACAATACCGAGCGTGGTGCAAAATGCAGTGCGCTTATATATTCGATTGTATCCACAGCTCAGGCTAACGGTTTGGATGCAGAGAAATACCTGACTGAGCTGTTCTCAAAACCGCCCGGTACATTGCTGATGCCGTGGAAAGACTAATATTTCAGTTATCTCGCCGAGTTTTTTTATTGGGTACGGGGATTATTTGACGCTTACGTCTTTAAAGATGACGTGGTATATTTAAGGGTTCTATACTTAACATTATTAGATAAAAAAAGTCCAGAGAGCATATAAACTCCCTGGACTTTTTACATTACAACCAAACCGTAACGGCAAAGCCGCCTACAAAGAAGAAGGGTTTTGTGTAATATTGTATTGGTGGAGGCGAGGAGAATTGAACTCCTGTCCGAAAACACGTTCATGAAACTTTCTACGAGTGTAGGTTACTGAAAAGATTCCCTGAGCCTAAGGACAGTAAACGAACCGAAGGGAGAGGTA
The DNA here is from genome assembly GCA_022641595.1 of Ruminococcus sp. Classification (GTDB taxonomy): domain Bacteria; phylum Bacillota; class Clostridia; order Oscillospirales; family Ruminococcaceae; genus Ruminococcus. The sequence continues at coordinate 1,346 of JALCDN010000012.1, forward strand.
GTCCGAATACGAGATACCGGCACGGACACTCCGGTAAGACGTTCACCACTAATCGACGCCCAAACTCAAGCCGTGGTAGTCAAGAGGAGGACGGAAGCAGACTTAAGCTGCTACCTGTAAGTTGTTTCTGCTTACAGTAATGTTATTTCTAGCGTTTAAAATTAAACGTGAAGCAGATTAAAGAGTTACTTCAGCTCTACTCGCTTATTTCACTTCGGTATCCCCGTCGAAACCTTTACGCCCCCTGATTAAATGTGAGATTTTAAAGAACGTTGAATTTCGCGATTGGCGTCACGTTTTGCAGCGGAGTCACGTTTGTCGTAGAGTTTTTTGCCTTTGCAAAGACCGAGTTTGACTTTTACTTTGGAATCCTTAAAATAAAGTGCAAGTGGGATGAGGGTAAGACCGTCCTGTTTAACTGAAGACAGGAGTCTGATAATTTCACGGTGGTGCATCAGAAGTCTGCGGACTCTTAGAGGATTTACATTAAAGATGTTACCTTTTTCATAAGGGGAGATATGCATACCTTTGATAAAGATCTGGTTATTTTCTATAGAGCACCAGCTATCTTTGAGGTTGACGTTACCGAGACGGATAGATTTAACTTCGGTGCCGACGAGTTCGAGACCTGCTTCATAATCTTCGATAACGAAATATTCGTGGTAAGCCTTTCTGTTATCAGCGATAGACTTAGTACCTTTAGTACGCATTATAATCACCTCTGTTTAATAAATTATACTACGTTTGCGAAGCTTTGTCAATAGAGAAAAATGTAAAAATGTGAAGGCATTGTGAGAAAATGGTGGGAGGCAGAGAAAAAAATAAAGTCTGATCGAAATCAGACTTTATCAGGATCTGGAGGCGCCACCCAGATTTGAACTGGGGATCAGGGTGTTGCAGACCCACGCCTTACCACTTGGCTATAGCGCCGTTGGAGCGGATTACGAGGTTCGAACTCGCTACCTCCACCTTGGCAAGGTGGCGCTCTACCAAATGAGCTAAATCCGCAATGGCGACCCGGATGAGGCTCGAACTCACGACCTCTAGCGTGACAGGCTAGCGTTCTAACCAACTGAACTACCGGGCCAAGAATGGTGGGAACTATAGGGCTCGAACCTATGACCCTCTGCTTGTAAGGCAGATGCTCTCCCAGCTGAGCTAAGCTCCCATTCAACTTGTAAACCATGCCGTCCCTGACGACTATTTAATTTTATCACAACTCAAGTCATTTGTCAAGGGGTTTTCTGAAAAAAATTCAAAAAGTTTTCAAAGGCAAATTTTCGAGAAAATACCATCTTAATTTGGCAATTAAAAATGTATCGTAAATATTGACAAAAGCTTATTTATGATGTACAATGTAAATGTACAGAATTATACTTTGTGTGCAGCAATGCTATGGCATTGCCATTCTATGGCATTGCCATTCATAATTAATTGAGTCTGAGAAGAATGAAAGTTATTTCAGAAGCTTTTGTTGTGCCATAAATTAAAATCTGGCATATTGAATTATGATGATGCTATTTTTTGCTGCAGATAAATGTATGAACTTACATATATCGGAATATATATTTTTGAAACCATGACTGTAAGCTTATGTATCAGTATTGCACTGCTACTGATATTCATAGAATTTAAAAGCTTTCAGACTGTACGATAAAATAAGGAATTGTCTTCACAAGAATAGATGCACGCCTTTTTAGCAATTTCAGCTGCTGTCTGCGTTAAAAATTCTTGTAGGGCGACAGCCCAACTGCAAATTTTTGCCTTGACATTAACTAAAATGTGCTTGAAAATTTGCACATATTTCTTATGAATACAAGTTCTAATATCCGAAATTTTATTTATTTGGGAGGAATACGCTCATGCCTGTCGAGCAAAAGAAAAGAAGCCTGTCGCTTGACATTATTCGTATCATTGCATTTATTTCTGTACCGTGTGTACATTTTTTTCTGCACAACGGATTCTATGGAACTCCTGTCGTAGGTGGAAAAATGTATGCGATGACTATTGTAAGAAACTTTTTTATGATTTGCGTACCTATGTTTATGATTATAACCGGTTACCTTATGGTCGGAAAAAAAGTGGAGCTTAACAAGAAAAGTCTCTTGAAATTTTATTTTAAGCTTTCAAAAGTATTGTCTACATATTTGTTAGCTACTGTGATTTTGCTGCTGTTCAGGATATATTATTCAAAAGAAGATTTGTCGTTGTTTGATTGTATAATAAATATCCTTACTTTTCAGCAGTATTCGTGGTATGTCAATATGTACATAGGTACATTTCTGCTTATACCTCTGCTGAATGCGATGTGGCATTCGACTGATTCAAAGGAATCACATTTTGCAGCAGTAATTATTATGTGCCTTCTCACTGTTGTTCCAACAGTTTTAAATATTTACGACTTGACGACAAAAGGCGCATTGACTCAGCCATGGAAGTCAACTACAGCTACATTAACTCAGATATATCCAGGTTGGTGGGGAAGCATTTATCCGATTACTTATTATTTTATTGGTGCATATATGAAGTCTCATGTTGATGCAAGCAAGCTTCATGCAAGCAAAATAGCACTTATGCTTATTTTCTCGGTTATGGTTTTCGGAATTTACAACATATGGAGAAGTTATTCAGTAATTTTTTCATGGGGTCAGTGGTGTGATTGGCCAAGTCTGCAAAATACTGTAAATGCAACTCTTGTATTTCTGCTTGTGCTGTCATTTCATGTTCCAGATAAGGAAAATTTTGGAAGTAAGGCATTGAAGTCCATTTCAAATCTTACTTTTGGTGCATATTTGTTATCATGGGGAAGTGATGTATATATTTATCCTAAATTAATTGTCAAGGTTCCTGTGATGCAAGACAGATTTGCATATATGCCTCTGTGCGTTGGTACATCAGTTCTGATGGCACTTACTTGTTCGTTCCTGTTAAATATTATAAAATGGCTTATTAACAAATTAATAACTATAATTAAAAACAAAGTAAAGCCACCTGTAAAACCTGATGTTGTTCCTGACAAGCAAAAAGTAAAAGCATGATGCAATACAAATAAAAACAAAGCTCAGAGAATCTTCTCTGAGCTTTAATTTTACCTTAGTTGATAATATGTGAGACGCAAATGTGTATTTAAAACCATTTATATTGAGACATAAGGATTATAAGTTAAATCTGAAAAGAACGATGTCGCCGTCTTGCATAACGTAGTCTTTACCCTCAAGTCTTACGAGACCTTTTTCCTTTGCGGCTGACATAGAGCCACAGCTTACGAGGTCTGAGAACGAGATGACTTCTGCACGGATAAAGCCTTTTTCAAAGTCTGTGTGAATTTTTCCGGCGGCCTGAGGAGCTTTAGTACCCTTAGTGATAGTCCATGCTCTTACCTCCTGTTTTCCTGCTGTGAGGTAAGATATAAGACCGAGCAGAGCGTAGCCTTCTTTGATTATTCTGTTAAGACCGGAGACTTCAAGACCGAGGTCAGCAAGGAACATATCCTTGTCTTCCTGAGGCATATCAGAAATTTCAGCTTCAATCTGAGCGCAGATAGGAAGAACAGCCGAATGCTCAGTCTGAGCGATTTCTTTTACGGTCAGGTAATTTTTGTTTGTGTCGATGTTATTTCTGAAATCGTCCTCACAGAGGTTTGCGGCGTAGATGATAGGCTTGGCTGAAAGCAGGGGAGTATCCTTTATGACCTCACGTTCGTCATCGGAGAAATCGAAGCTTCTTGCGGAGTTACCGTTTTCGAGGTGTTCCTTGAGCTTTTCGAGGAAGTCAACGGCAGCAAGGAGTTTTTTATCGCCCTTGGCAGCTTTTTTTGTTCTGTCAATTTTTCTGTCGATGAGTTCGATATCTGAAAAGATGAGTTCAAGGTTAATGGTTTCGATGTCACGGGCAGGGTTTATGCTGCCGTCAACGTGAATTACGTCGGTATTTTCGAAGCATCTTACAACGTGGACGATAGCGTCGACTTCTCTTATGTCGGCAAGAAATTTATTACCGAGACCTTCACCCTTTGAAGCACCTTTAACCAAACCTGCGATGTCAACAAATTCGAGTGTTGCCGGAGTAAACTTATCCGGTTCGTACATTTTTGCGAGAACGTCGAGTCTTTCGTCAGGAACTGAAACTATGCCGACATTTTTTTCAATAGTGCAGAAAGGGTAGTTTGCTGATTCAGCACCTGCATTTGTAAGAGCGTTGAACAATGTACTTTTACCTACGTTCGGAAGACCGACCATACCTAATTTCATAAAAAAACCTCACTTTAAATATTATATATAGCAGATAGTATCATATTAGATATCTCTGACTGTTTTTTCGTTTATTACGGAGTGTATTTTGCAATTATGAATAGCTGGTGAATCGTCATTTGAAGCGATGTCTACAGGAGTAGCGGCAGAAATTATGATATCAATATTTGAGTCTGAAACAGAAATGCTGCCATTTGCGAGTGAATCACCAATGCCTACAGCATCGTCGCCCTCTGAGTTGATATTAACGGAGCAGTTTCTGATATGTGACGAAATATTACCATTTATTGTACCGATGCACGAATGTTTAGCGGAACGCATACGGACATCTATTTCACCTGCTGATACATTAATAGAGCCTTCGCCGTTTTCGACAGAACCAATGCCCACGGCCTGAGCGCCGGAACAGGTGATATTTATTTCTGAAGCGGAAGAAATTTCGGTTGAGCCGCAGAAGCTGCCGATGCCGCCAATTTTAATTCCTGCAATGCTGATGTTAGCTTTGAAGCTTTCTGACAGTTCAATTATTGAGTTGCCGTTGAAAGAACCTACAGCAAGACCGTTTCTTGCGTGAAGATCAATATCGAGAGCACCTGAAATGAGTTTGATTTCTGAATCGTCATAGTTGAATCCGCCGCCGATGCAGACGATGTTATCGCCGTTTGCGATGATGCTGAGTGAGCCGGACATATTGATAAAAATGTCGCCATAAGGGTGTTCAAAGTCGTTACCGACAGTAACGCCATTTGGAGTGCAGGTGTCGATGATAAGTTCACCGCCGCCTTTGATTTCGAGTTGAGAGCCTTGTGGGACGTAAATACCTGATTCACTGATGAAATTTTTCTTGATGATATTAAGCTCAAGTCTTGAATATTCGCCGAGTGAAATTGTAGGTTTGTCGTTGCCGCTTGCGATGTTGACATTTTTGAGGGTAAGCTCGCAGCTTGAGTTATCCATAACCGAGATATTCATAATGACCTGTTTGCTTATGTCGCCGTTAATAGTAAGTTTGCTTTGTTGAATCTGGATATCGGTATATTTTTCGAGAGCGAGTTTAACGAGGTCAATTTCCTTGTCATTTCTTGCGGTATAGATTTTTTTAGAGCCGATAGAGCGGGCTTCGAGGTTAGTTTTGATAATTTCGTCGAAAACGTCCGAGGAAATTTTATCAAGGAAGAGTGGTTTAGGTTTTGAAGTATAATAGCCCTGAATGAAATCGACGCCCATTCTTATAACGGTTTTCATTTCGGCAGAAGTTTCAACGCCTTCGGCGAGAGAGAGAAGCTGATTATCATGGCAGAAAGCGACAACTGAAGCGACAAGCTGTTGTTTTTTGAGGTCGTTATTGATGTCGCAGATAAGTGAGCGGTCGATTTTGATGTAATCAGGGGTATATTTAAGGAGATTTGCACTGTTTGAGTAGCCCTTGCCGTAGTCGTCGATAGCAAGCTGAGAGTGAACGAATTTGCAGCGACGTTTAATAGTTTCGATATTAGTTGAGTCAGCCTGAGCGTTTTCTGTGATTTCAATGACAACTTTTTCGAATAGCTCACCATAGGTGATGTAAAGTTCATTGAAGTCATCGTCGTTTAGTAGGCAGTCTGAGATGCAGTTGATAAAGAGTTTTCTGTCAGCGAAGAATTGCTGATTGTCGCTGAGGAACTTGAGAGTATTGGTGAAAGTAGCTTTTTCTACGGCATAGAGACTGTTTTGTTCAGCAGCAATTTTAAGTAGCTGAAGTGGTGGCATACTAATGTCGCCCGTAGTACGCATAAAGGCTTCATATGCTATAATAGAGCCTGTTTTGGCGTCAACAACCGGCTGAACGTGGTATGTAAGAAGATTCTTGTGAATAATTTTATTAAAGATCTGAGCATTTCTGTAGGCATCTTTTTCGCTGATATAGTTGTCTTCATTGAACCAGTTTACGACGCTTCTTTTGTATGAGCGAGCTTCATAGAGGGCAAATTCGGAGTAATTAACGAGCATATTGAATTCGTAAGCCTGATCCGGGAAAGAGCAGCAGCCGATGGAAAGGCTTAGAGTAGTTTTATCGGAGATATCGATAATTTCGCCGAAATCGTCAGCAGGAATGCAGCTTTGAACGGCTTCGTCCATACTGTTGAGGAGGTTGTTGACAGACATTCTGTCATAATCGACGAACAGGATACAGATTTCGTGGTGTGATTTAGCACCGATTATAATTCTGTCGGAAGCGAATTGATTGATAGCTTCTGCGACGGAGGTAATGCAGTGATTTGTGTTTTCGACAGTCAGGAAAGTGCCGAGTTTGTCAATGTTATTGAGGTGAATAGTTGCGAGACAGCAGGTTTTTGCGGCAGGCAGCATTTCTCTTACCCTGTATGTAAAAGAAGAGTAAGAGAGAAGTCTTGTAAGCTGGTCGCAGTCAGAAGCACTTCGTTCACGGCGGCTGTCGTAGATTTGTCTTGTATAGTCCTGAACGAAACCGAGCCAGACATCGCTGTTTTCGAAGATATTCATTTTGATGAAATAAGTTTTGCTGTCTGTTGAGTAAGAATATATATGTTTTTGACCCTCGACGGGTTTTTTAGAAATTTTGTCAAGGAGGTTAAAAAATTCATATTCATTAATTTTCTCGTGACTGCAATTAAGAATTTTGCATGACATAGCGTCCATATAAGCAGTCTTTTCTTTGGCTATGTAAGTGAAAGCGCCTATATTGCCCATAAATTTCTGAAAAAGCTCCCAGTCGCCGCTGAGTGAGACATTATTTTTTTCAAAATTAAAAATACTCATTTGAGGCTCCTTTATACTATAGCAGTTCGACAAAATAATGCAAGTAATAGAGTAAATAAAGCTTTCTGATGATTATATACAATTATGAAAGTCAGCGATATTTTATTTTTCATTTCTGCGTTATTTTATTGGATTGCTATAAAAATCGTTATCAAAATAATTATACCTCATTTTGCAAAAGAAGTCAACGGAAAATACAAATTTTACGGTTTAGAAATAATTTAATTTGTGTGAAATGTTAAAACAAGTTCATATAAATGATGTGATATTTTAAATTTAAATATGAAAATAATAAAAGCGTTACATAAAGTAACGCTTTTATTATTTTTTAGCAGCTGATGCTGTGAAAATCAGCTGAATTTTCGGGAAATGCGATGATGCTGCTGAATTATTCAGCCTTAGCGTCAGAAATAGTACCGTTAAGGATGTTAGCAATACCGGCAGCGATAGAAGAATAATCAGTCTTCATATTTTCGAGGGCTTCAAGACCTTCTTTTTCAACGTGGTAGTAGATACGAGTTCTTTTTTTGCCAACGAGTTCTGACTTGCATGAGATGTAGTTCTTTTCGATCATTCTGTAGAGTGAAGGGTAAAGAGTACCTTCTTTAATGATGAAAAGACCGCCGCTTTTTTCGTTAAGTTCATGAACGAGCTGATAGCCGTACATATCGCTGTCCTTTAAAAGCTGGAGCACAACCATTTCTACTGCACCTTTTTTGAAATTCTCTTTTGTTTTCATAAGTATATACCTCATTTTCTATTAGTTTACTTATTGTAACATAATAAAACTGATATGTCAATACATAACATAACATTTTATGCTTGCTTTGCTATGTTTTGTAGGCATGACCAAAAAACAAGTGAACCTATATAAGGTTCATGTGCAATTTTACACAAGTACACGTTCAGAATACTATGCTGCAAATAAATATTTTATTTAGCTTTTCCCAAGAAAGCTGCACCGATGATTCCCGCATCGTTTCCGAGTTTAGCGATAACGATTTCGGTATTTTTAGGTGAATTTTTAGTATAAACCTCCTGCTTTACGAGAGCCTTTACCGGAAGAAGAAGAGGATCGCCCTCATTGCAAACGCCGCCTCCTATGCAGAGAACGTCTGGCTGGAAGATATTGATAGTATTTGTAATTCCTGCTGCAAGGTATTTTATGTATTTATCAACAACAGCCTTAGCTGAAGCGTCACCGGCTCTCATAGCATCGAAAGATGTTCTTGCAGTGACCTTGCCTTTTTCTTCTGCCATTGAGTTCATAATGCTGTCTGGATTTTCAGCCATAGCCTCTTTAGTCATTCTTATCAGACCTGTGGCTGATGAGTAAGCTTCAAAGCAGCCTTTTCTGCCGCACGAGCATTGAGCGCCGTCAACTTCGATAACAGTGTGACCTATTTCAGCACCTGCGAAGTTAGAGCCTGCGTAAATTTTTCCGTTGATTATAATGCCGCCGCCAACGCCTGTGCCGAGAGTGATACATACAGCGTTAGCAGCATTTTTTGCTGCACCTGCGACGTATTCGCCGTAAGCAGCTGCATTAGCGTCATTTTCAATGAAGACGGGTTTATTGATAGTACGCTGGATATATTTTACCATAGGAGTGTCTTTGAATCCAAGATTATTGGAGTATTCGATGATACCTGTTTCGCTGTTTGCGATACCCGGTGTACCGACGCCGATCCATTGGATATCGTCGATTGAAAGATTGGCATTTTCCACAGACTGAAGAGCCATTTTAGCCATATCGTCAGCGATTTCAGAGTCTGGGCGAGGGCAGTTTGTTTTAGTGCTTGCCTTAGCGATGATGTTATAATTTTCGTCAACGACACCGGCAACGATGTTGGTACCGCCAAGGTCAATTCCGATATAGTATTTCATAAAAAGTCCTCCGTAATTAAATAGTATTGATATCAGTAAAAATAATACTGCATTTTCCGTTAAAGGAAGCCTCACCGGCTGAGGCGGGGATAAAGACGCTTGAGCCTTTATTGAGTGTAAGAGTTTTGTTACAGCAGGAAAGCTCAGTGCAGCCGTCTATTACCAGAGCGTGCAGGAAAGAGCGTTTGCTGACGTTTGCGAAATATGATGAATTATCGAGAGTTGCGAGTGAAGCGGTGAAGTATTCGCAGTCAGCGAGAATGCGTACGACAGTGCCTTTTGATTTGCCTTCGAGAGTGAGGGAAGGAAAATTGGCTTGTTGCTGAGCCGGTTTAAGTTCGGTTACATCGATAGCTTTTTCTATGTGCAGCTGACGTGGTTTGCCGTCAGTACCGAGTCTGCCGTAGTCATAGACACGGTAAGTGGTGTTTGAATTTTGTTGAATTTCGGCGATAAGAATGCCTTTGCCGATAGCATGGAGCGTACCTGATTTAATGAAGAAAACATCGCCTTTTTTTACACGGACACGGTTTACCTTGTCGAGAAGTGTATTGTTCTGGATAGCATTGCGGAAATCATCTTTTGAAATTTTTTCCTTGAAGCCGTAGATAAGTTCAGCATTTTCGTCGCAGTCGACGATATACCACATTTCTGTTTTGCCGTATTCGCCCTCAACACGTTTAGCGTAGTCGTTATCCGGGTGAACCTGAACAGATAGGTTATCGCAGGCATCGATCAATTTGATAAGTACCGGAAAGTACTCAAAATGTTTGCAGGAAGTACCGAGAGCGTCAGGGTTTGCTGATAAATATTCGCTTAATGTTTTGCCTTTAAATTCGCCGTCAGCGATTATGCTTTGACCGTCCTTGTGGCATGAAAGCTCCCAGCTTTCGGCGAGTCTTGGAAGGTCTGAGATTTTTCCGAAGTCGGTTCTGAGTTTTGTTCCGCCCCAGATATAGTCTTTTATAGGGGAAATTAGAATAAGAGGTTCCATATAAAGCTCCGATCTGCCGTATAAGGCGTTATATTATAGGGCATTTCTAAAAATTTTATCGAATCGGTTTTCCGAGGTGTCCTATAGAAATTGTGATTTAAATTCATTAATAGTTCCGTTATAAACATTGAGGTCTATATATTTTTCATTGCCGTTATAGCCGGATAGGAGACCTTTTCCTGAGTACTGCCAGAAAGACCAATTAAGCATAAATGGTTCACATCTGACATTGCGTATCCAGAGTGGGTAGTCTGAAAAGGAATTTTTAATATACATTAAATATACAGGAAGAGTAGTATAGATAATAGGTTTTTTACCGTAGTAATTTTCGAGACCGTTAAGAAGCTGACTTAATATTTCAGTTGTTTCGCTGACATTTGGGGGGTTTTTTGATTTACCGCCATAAAATTCCACATCGACAACAGGAGGCAGAGAAATTTGATTTTTGCCGACAGTATTTATGAAATTCTGAGCCTGAGTTTTACCGGAGCTGTCGAAGCTGAAGAAGTGGTAAGCCGAGAAATAAATATTTGTATCTGCGGCATTTTTAAGATTTGAGGCAATGAAGCTGTCTTTAAAGCTGCTGCCCTCAGTAGCTTTTATGAAAGCAAATTTAACGCCTTGCTGTTGAAGCATATGCCAGTTTATGTCGCCTTGATATGAAGAAACGTCAACGCCGAGAACGTCATACTTTTTATGATTTACAATAGCCTCTGAGAAATAAAATGAAGCACAGTTAGCTGCAAGCAGCATAATAATTCCGAAAACGGCGAAAAAGGTTTTAGGCTTCATATGGAATATCCTTTCGGTATCAAAGTTTGCTTCTTTAAAACAGGCAATATACACTTTTAATAATATACCATAAATTCTGATTAGTCAACAGTATTTTTAAATTTTTCTATAAAACGGGTACCTTTAAAAGCTCATTTTGAGAGATGCGAAAAAAAGTCATAACGTTAAATGCGAGTGAATATGAATGTACAAAGCAAACTTCAAGGAGGTAAATATGGATTTCAAAATAAACAGAGAAACGATTTCAGCATCGGAGTGCATTTACGAGGGCGTTCAGGAGCAGGGTCTTGAGCTTGATTATATTCTGCCCGATTATTTTCCCGATGTATTTAAGCTTGTAAAGTGTGAGGCAGTGCCGGTAGTGTCTGATTACTCGATAAACGGAGATAAGCTTTCATACGAATTAAGGTGTGACATTCGCATTTTATATTGCAGTGAAAGCGGAAGCGTGCTGCAATGTGTAAACCAGAAGCAGACATTTTCAAAGACACTTGACCTTGGAAAGTACTGTGAAAATCCGGTAATTACGCTCCAACCAAAAACAGATTACGTCAACTGCCGTGCGGTAAATAAAAGGCGGCTTGATTTAAGAGGAGCAATATCAATAAAAATAAAGGTTGTAGGGGAGAAAAAGCAGGAGGTAATAAGTGATGCATTCGGACTTAACGTGCAGATGAGGAAGGTTCCGATAAAATATGCAGCAAAGAAAGTTTCAGCAAGAAAGCTTGTTCAGCTTAGCGAAGATGTAGAGCTTAGCAGCACACAAGCATCTGTAATCAGCATAATCCGATGCCGATGTATGTCAATAAGCTGTGAGAAGAAGATGATATCCGGAAAGCTTCTTGCAAAGGGCGAAGTATCAGTTCAGGTGATGTACTCGTGCGAAAAGGACGGAAGCGGCGGTCTTGAGCATATGGAGTTTGCGATGCCGTACAGTCAGATAATTGATCTTGACGGCATAGATGACACATATGAATGCGACGTTCGGGCAGAGGCTATGCTTTGCGACGTTACACCTGTTCAGGGACGTGACGGCGAAAGCCGTATGCTAAAATGTGAATCTGAGATAAGACTTGACTGCAATGCGGTGAAAACTGCACAGATAGAGCTTGGGGCAGATGCGTATTCTACAACGTATCCATGCAGCACAGCGGTCAGTGAGATAAAAGCCGAGCAGATACCGGTAAAAATCATTCACACTATACATCACAGTGCAAAGCTGTATGAGGGAGATGACGTACCGTCTAAAATATATTATATGTGGTGTACGCCTAAAAATGTAAATGCCGTAATACTATCCGGAGAAAACAAGCTTTCGCTCAGTGGAATGCTGACATATACAATGGCTGCTCAGGACAGTACGGAAATGATAATAATGCCAGACAAGGACGAAGCTTTTGAAGAAGTGATAGAGCTTGACAGCGAAAATGCAGGCGATTCAGCGTCGGCTGAGATAACCGTATCAGCGGTCTCGTACAATATATCCACTGATAACGTTCTTACTGCTAAGGCAGAGATAAATGCGGAAATATCATTATTCAGCAGTTCAAGCGTCAAAGCACTGTCAGACATAGCAGTTGACGGAAGTGTAAAGAAAGTCCGTGACGGAGACTATGCGATAAAGCTATATTACGGAACAGAAAATGAAGATGTGTGGGAAATAGCAAAGCGTTACAGCACATCCGTAGATGCGATAATCGAAGAAAATGAACTTGACAGCGACAAGCTTTCGCAGAGTGGAATGCTTATAATTCCCATAGTTTCATAAGAATCATAATAAGGAGTTAAATATGACGAAAGATATTTACAGCGATATCGCCGAAAGAACCGACGGAGATATTTATATTGGAATTGTAGGACCTGTAAGAACCGGAAAATCTACGTTTATCAAGCGATTTATGGAGTCACTTGTAATACCGAATATAGAAAGTGAGTTCAAGCGTGAGCGTGCGATAGATGAGCTTCCCCAGTCGGCAGCAGGCAAAACGATAATGACAACCGAACCTAAATTTATACCCGAGGAAGCGGTTGAAATAAGTCTTGGAAGCGGAGCAAGGTTCAATGTCAGAATGATAGACTGTGTAGGCTACATAGTACCGAGTTCGCTTGGCTATATTGAGAATGAGATGCCGAGAATGGTAATGACATCATGGTTTGATGAAGAAATACCGTTTAATATGGCAGCAGAGATTGGTACTCAGAAAGTAATAAGCGAGCATTCTACCATAGGACTTGTGGTTACGACCGATGGCAGCATTTCTGATATTCCCCGAAGCGAATATGAGGAGTGTGAAGAGCGTGTCATTAACGAGCTTAAAGAGCTTGGAAAACCGTTTGTTGTTGTAATGAATTCAGTAAATCCGTCAACTGATGCGGTAAAAGAGCTTTGTGAGCGTATGAGCGAGAAATACGGAACAACCGTTCTCCCGGTGAACTGTCTTGAGCTCGGTGAAGATGACATAAAGAAAATAATGCGTGAAATACTTTTCTCGTTCCCGATAAAGGAAATAAATATAAAGACAGCAAAGTGGATAAATTCGCTTGAAAAGGGACATTGGCTGAGAACGGCAATAATGGACTGCATAAGAAGCAGTGCTATGGATATAAAGCTTGTCAGGGAAGCAGATGAAGCCGCAAAATCAATGGGAGAATGTGAGTATATAACCAAAGCAGAGGTAAGTGACATAAATCTTGGTGAGGGAAGTGTAACACTTACCGCCGAACTTGACCCGAGTCTTTTTTACAAGATACTTGGCGAAGAAACCGGTATCGAAATAGAGAGCGAAAGCGACCTTATGCCGATGCTGATGGAGCTAAACCGAATCAAGAAGGCATACAGCCGTATTGAGCCTGCACTTGCTGAGGTAGAGGCAACAGGTTACGGAATAGTAATGCCTGAGCTTGAGGAACTTTCGCTTGAAGAACCAAAGATAATAAAGCAGGGCGGAAAATATGGAGTAAAGCTTAAAGCATCTGCACCGTCGATACATTTGATGAAAGCAAATATAAATACTGTAATAAGTCCGATAGTAGGCTCTGAGAAGCAAAGTGAGGAGCTTATAATGTATCTTCTTGAGGGCTTTGAGGAGAATCCTAAGAAGATATGGGAGTCTAATATCTTTGGCAAATCGCTTCATGAGCTTGTAAATGAGGGATTACACAATAAGCTGTTCAAGATGCCTGCCGATGCCAGAATGAAGCTTCAGGAGACACTTGAGCGTGTAATAAATGAGGGATGCAGCGGACTTATCTGTTTCATTCTTTAAGCATACGGAGAAGCGAAAAAAGGCAAGTCAGCATAGAAAATGATATGCGACTTGCCTTATTTGTGTTATGCCGAACGTTGGTCATATATTTTGAAAGCACTTTTTTCAAATTTATGTTTTACGTCATACATTGCGATATCTGAAAATTTAAGAAGCTCATCAACGCTGATTGATTGCTGTGGATAGAGGGCAATTCCGATGCTTGATGAAAGTCTGAATGTCAGGTGCGGATTGCCGTCATCATCGTAATTGATGACAGGGGAGTCAGTTTTTTCGCAAATGGAGCAGGCTATTGAGTTTACTGAGCTTAAAAAGTCATCATCTGAATTTTTATTGAAGATAAAAACAATCATAAATTCGTCGCCGCCCATACGGAAAGCGGTGCAGTTTTCGGGTGATACAGACATAAGTCTTTTTCCGATTTCTCTGAGAACGAAATCGCCCATATCGTGACCGAATTTATCATTTATGGGTTTGAAGAAGTTTAAGTCGAGTGAGAAGAAAGCGAGCTTTACTGAATTGTCTTTTTCAATTAGTTCTTTTATAAACATTGTGAAATAGTGTCTGTTGAAAAGACCGGTTAGTGAATCGATAGTGGCGATTTTTTCGAGATACTTGTTTATGTCACGAAGCTCACGGGTTTTTTCGGCGACAATTTTTTCAAGACGAGCGTTTTCAGTTTTCTGAGTTTCGAGAAGTTTGCTGTAAAGTTCGCCTGATTCAAGACTTTTATGTGCAACAACGTATGCAAGTGAAATTATAAGCATACTGTAAAGCTCAGATGATGATATATATGAAAGCGAGTATAGAACAATTGAAATAGCGGAAATAATGAAGACATTTATCCATATGAATTTATTAGCTGATTTTATATCGTATCTGATTTTAAGTTTATGGAAGTTGTCTTTGATGTTAATGTTTACGTTTGCATTTGAAATACATAGAGCGTAAATCATAATACTGCCGAGGTAAATTATATCGATGTAAATGCTTTCAGCGTCTTTTGACTGGGTTACATAGTATGAGTATCTTGCTTCGAATATATTATAAATAGTGAAAAAAATTGCAATAATGTGATATTGTTTGCTTTTGTTGCGAAGTCCTGTCTGAACGATAAGCAGAATCATCATAATTGTAGCAAAAAGTATAGCAAAGAAGTAAAACATAGTGCTGAGAATTTCGAAATTCACACCGCTTTTAGGATTCGGGTCTACTTTTAAGGCAGTAATAACGAAGGCGAAAGAAACGTAAGTAAGCATAAATGTGTCGATTAGGAGTCTGTAGAAATCGGTTTTATCCAAACCAGTTTTAGCGTAGAGAACAACAACTGTGAAGAACATATAGTCAGGCAGAAGGTACATTTTGTCAGTAAGAGCCATAAGAAAAGGATTATCAACAGCTATATATGTATAGGAAAATAAAAGAACATCGGAAATAAACCAGAAAAAGAATCCCAAAGCAAATGTTATACCGCAAGGCTTCAGTGGGCCAAGCTTTTTTAGTGAAGCTAATGTAATAACGGATGCAGTTAAGGCTGTAAGAGGAGAAAAGACGTTATAAATCTTATCTTTATTAGCCAATACAGCTATTGAATATACAAACCATAATATAACGAGCAAAATTCTTAAGGTTTTAATTAAAGGTATTTTTTGTTGCACTTTAGTTTTATCCAAAAAAATTCCTCCCTTTATTTAAAATATACTACGCAATAAATTATATACATTATTATTTAATACAAATCTAAAATGTATTACATTTTTATTATATCATATCTAAAACTTAATTTCAATAGTATAAGTAAACTTTTTCACAAAAATCGTAAATAGAAAAAAATTAAATTTATGCAAAAGAGCCTTTACACTTATGCTGAAAGTGTAAAGACTCCATATTTGAATTATTAAGCTGAGCTGGTTTTCAGTCACCGAAAGAAACTCCGAGGTCTTTAGCTGTTATTACAAGTTCATCGTCAGGCTGTACGAATTTAGTTTTTCCTGCTATATCATCGAGTTTGTTTGAAGTGATTTTGTTGCCGACAGCAGCAACGGTTCTGCCGTAATTTTCGTCTGCAATGAGTTTTGCAGCGTGAACGCCGAACTTAGTAGCAAGAATGCGGTCGTAAGCACTTGGACTTCCTCCACGGAGCATATGACCTGGAACACAGACACGAGCTTCAAAGCCTGTATTATTCTGGATTTGCACAGCGATGCTGTTTGTAGCCGTAAGCATACCTGCTTCTGCACGTTTTGCTGCACGTTCCTTCTTTTTGAGCTTAGCCTCCTCGACATCGAAAACGCCTTCAGCGACAGCGAGAATTGAGAATGATTTTCCCGAGGTACTTCTTGCGATTACAGCGTCGCAAACCTTATCGATATCGTAAGGGATTTCAGGTATAAGAATAATGTCGGCACCGCCTGCAACGCCTGCATTAAGAGTAAGCCAACCGGCTTTGTTGCCCATAATTTCGCAGAGCATGATGCGTGAGTGGCTTGCGGCAGTTGTATGCAGACGGTCGAGAGCGTCGGTAGCTATGTCGACAGCCGTGTGGAAACCGAAAGTAACGTCAGTACCATATATATCGTTGTCGATAGTTTTTGGAAGACCTATTATGTTAAGGCCCTCGTCAGCGAGGAGCTTTGAAGTTTTGTGAGTACCGTTTCCGCCGAGGGTAAGCAGACAGTCGAGTTTTTGTTTTTTGTAGGTTTCCTTCATATTTTTGACCTTGTCGATGTTGTCTTCACCTATAACCTGCATCATTTTGAACGGCTGACGTTTAGTGCCGAATATAGTTCCGCCACGGGTAAGGATACCTGAGAAGTCGGAAGGGTTCATATCCTTGCACAGGTTATTGATAAGACCGTAGTAGCCGTTTGAGATGCCGACGATTTCGACATTGTCCTCACCGAAGCGTTCAAAGCAGGCTTTTGCAACACCTCTTATAGTAGCGTTAAGACCGGGGCAGTCGCCGCCGCTTGTTAAAATACCGATTCTTCTTTTCATAGTAAAACAAATCCTTTCGGTCTCAGGTAATTTAGTAAGCCTGAGTTAATGAATGATAGCGAACAGAACTGAAAAATATTGTAGAATGCAGCCGCAAAGAACGAAAAGGTGCCAGATTGAGTGCATATATCTGATTTCTTTTTTGGCACAGAAGAAAATGCCTGATGAGTACATAATACCGCCTGCAATGAGCATAATGAGCGATGAGGAAGGCAGACAGTGGTAAAGTGGATTTATGGCGAAAAGCATAGCCCAGCCCATAATACAGTAGATGACAGTAAGAGTTTTACGGTATTTGCCGAGGCTTAGTGAGGAAAAGATAATTCCGCCGATAGCTGCTGCCCAGATTATGCCGAATATAGTCCAGCCGAGCGAGCCGCCGACAGCAGAAAGTGCGATTGGAGTATAAGTACCTGCAATCAGTAGAAAAATCATATTGACGTTCAGTATACGGAAGATTTTTTTTGCGGATTCATTCCTGATTGCGTGGTAAAGCGTTGATGTAATAAACAAGAGAATTAGTGAAGCACCATAAATTGATGAAGCAGCAACGTCTGTAGCCGAGCCTTTTAAAGCACTCAGTGTGACTATAATGCTGCATCCGGCGATGGAAAGAGCAGAGCCGATACCGTGTGTTACGGAGCTGAAAACTTCCTCACCGTGAGTAAATTTCCTTTCGAGGAAATCCATTTAAAAAACCTGCCTTTCTGAAGCATTGTGTTCAAAGAAAGCTGGAATCTCATCAGCAGGCATAGGCTTGCCGTAAAGGTAGCCCTGAGCGTAGTCGCAGCCTGTTTCACGAAGAATAGTGGCTTGACGAGGAGATTCTATGCCTTCAGCAATTGTTTCGATTTTTTTGGATTTGGCGATTTTTATGACAGCGGAAACGATTTCGTAAGCGATAGGGTCGTTTTCGATATCTATTATGAAAGAACGGTCGAGCTTCAGCAGGGTAATTGGGAGTATCTGGATATAGCTCAGTGATGAGTAGCCGGTTCCGAAGTCGTCCATAGCGAGCTTTACGCCGAGGTCACGGAGCTGGTTCATTTGAAATACTGCATAGTCAACGTCACGCAGAGCCATTCTTTCGGTAAGCTCTACCTCAAGCCATTCCGGATTAAGACCTGAGCGGACGAGGGCATCGAAAACACGTTCCTTGAGGTCTTTTTTGTAGAAGTCGTCCGAGGTAAAATTGATTGACATAATTATGGGAGGGTATCCCATACGTTGCCAGAGCATATTCTGGTCGCAGGCTTCATTGAGGACGAAGTCGCTGATTTTTCCGATAAGGTGAGAGCTTTCGGCGATAGGTACGAAATAGCTTGGAGCGATGATTGTACCGTCTGGTTTTATCCAGCGAACGAGAGCTTCAACGCCCATAAATTTGCCTGTAGCGATTTCGATTTTAGGCTGATAGAAAAGTTTGAGTTCGTTGTTGTCGATAGCATCTGAGAGAGCTTTTTCGAGTTCGTTGTCGCCGATAATAGCGTCGTGCATACTGCTTTCGTAGGCGCAGATGCTGCATCTTGAGTCTATGCCTGATTTAAGGGCAAATTCGGCGTGTTCGAGGACATCGAGGAAGCAGTTTCCGTCGGACGGCATTTTTGAGTAGCCTGCCGAGCAGGTAAATGACTGATTTGAAAATTCGTCAACAGCGAGGTCTGCAAAGTCTTTTTGCAGAAGTTCGATTGTACGTTGAGGGAGGTCATCATCGCCGTAGTCTCTTATGATAATAGCGAAGTTATCGCCGCTGATTCTTGCGGCGAGACCGCCTATAGAGATGTATTTATAGAGGTTGTGGGCGAAATTTTTGAGTAATTTGTTACCGCTTTCGTAGCCGCAGGTGTCATTGACGATATGGAAACGGTCGATATCTATAACGATAACCCAGTAAGCATAATTCAGAGCGTTGCAGCATTCGTAAGTTTCCTGACCTATTTTGACGAGTTTGTTTCTGTTTGGAATATCTGTAATCTCGTCGACGTAGGCAAGTTTTTCAATAAGCAGGTCTTTTTCACGTTCCATAGTGATATCGAGGAAAGCACCGCCGATGACAGGAAAGTCAGAATTTACGTCTTCGATTGCCTTGAATCTGTATGAGTACCAGCGATAGGTGCCGTCATGAGATTTCACTCTGATTTCGATGCAGGATATTTCGGCAGAAAGGGCGGTATCTGAAAGAAGAAGTTTTATATGTCTGTCATAATTTGAGCGGTCGTTCGGGTGAATGAGGCATCTGAATTCATTAAAAGAGATTTCGGGTTTTTTCAGACCGAGCATACGCATCATTTCGGGTGAAGCGAAGTATTTCTGAGAGCCTTGACTTATAAGTATACCTATTTCTGAAAGCTCCATAGAAAGGTTGAATCTTTCGCTTGTGTCTGATAGACGGGATTGAACCTGTTTGAGTTGAGTGATATTAAAGCCGGTGCTGAAATACAGAGAAAATTTTTTGTTTTGTTTCAGAATTGATGTACTCCAGATTATGCATTGTTGTGTTCCGTCAGCACCGCAGAAATGGCATTCTCCGTAATTGTCCATTATAGCGGAATTTATGCTTTTAGGGTTTATTTCATCGAGGCAGAAGATTTTTTTAATTATCTCCTCGTTATTGAAGTCACTTGTAGTAATTCCGAGAAGTTCACGGAGTTTTTTATTAAGGAAAACGGCAGAGCAGTCATTAGTCCATAGAACGATTTCGGTATTAAGGTCTTCAATGATTTCAGATATTTCGTTAGTATTGATAGAGGTATGCGAAAGACTGAAGATGTAGTTAGCTGTGGCGAAAATAATCCAGAGAATTATTACGGTAGTGGTAAATACTGAAAGAATCAGTGAAGATTCATCACTGTGAATTTTTGAGTAAGCGATGACGATAGCTGTTGCAGCAGACATAACGAGTGAAATAATTAATGAAGATTTTGGTTTCATTTGATTCCTCCCCTACAGAACATATGAAATACCACATTCTGGTTTCATACACATCTATAAAAATATTATATCAAGATTCCAATAAAATGTCAATTAAATTTTCCAATTATATAAACAGCTTTTTGCAGGATAATTTATGCAAAATCACTGAAAAATTGATTTACATTGCTGAATCTATTGGCATTTCTAAAAACCTAATTAAAAAAGAAAAAATCAGATGATGTGCAAATGTGATTTTTTGAAAAGAGGTTTTTAGAGATGCCAATATGTTAATTAGGGATAAATTGGCAAAAAAAAAGCTCCTGTAAGGAGCTTTTAAATAAAAAGGGGAATTGGAAAATATGAACTTAATGTTGGGGTGGGAAACATTAAGTAACAATGAAAATAAAAACGTAGCTGAGTACCTCAGCACTCTTAAATAATAAAGCCTGAGTGTGAAATCTGAGTGAAATAATACTGATATATAAATGAAAGAAAAAATCAAAGCTTTCATAGGTGCTATAATATGGATTCATATATATGACAAAATAACACAAAAGCCTCCGTAAAGGAAGCTTTTGTGCCATGATATAGGGATTATTGGGGATTTTATATAATTTAACGCTGGGGTAAACGTTAAATTATCGATAGTTGAGAGTACCTGAATTCTTTTCAAGTACAGCTACATTATATCTGCCTGATGTGTGCAAGGTGTGAAATAAGCTTGACAATTCTCTGAAAAGCAATTGACAGTTAAAAGAAAAGCAGATAGTTGTAATAAATTTGTTGGTTAAGTAAACACTTATAAATGATGTTTCATAACGAAAATTTATTAAAATTTGGAAGATGAATTGCTTTTACGGTTGAATTTCATTATTATCCTGAGGAGCAGGGCAGTTTTTGATAACGAACCAGAAGACTGAGCCTTCACCGATAACGCTGTTTACACCGTAATCGTAATTGTGAAGTTTAAGTATAGCCTTAACAATAGATAGTCCAAGACCTGTTCCAACAACTTCACGTTTATGATTTTCTGAGCGATAGTACTTATCGAAAATGAGTTTGATTTTGTCTTCTTCGATGCCGTCGCCTGTGTCTTTGATTTCGATTCTTACGCCGTCGTCGAGGTTTACCTGTGTAACGAATACCTGTTTGTCGGCACCGGTGTAATTTATTGCATTGTTGATCAGGTTGTATATGACCTGTTCAATTTTCACGACGTCACAGCATACGATTCTTTCCTCATCGGGATTGAAGTGTATATGGTAGTCCATTTTGCCTGAGACGCCCTTGTATCTGTCGATAATTTCGCTTAATTTGCCTCTTATTCCGAATTCGGACGGATTAAGTTTTTGTCTGCCGCTTTCGAGCTTGGAGAGGTCGAGCATATCGTTTACAAGCAGAGCGAGTCTGTCGGTTTCCTCAATAATTATGTTAAGGTGCTGCTGACGTTTCTGAGGATTGTCACCTGAAAGGTCACGAATCATTTCGGCGTACGCCTTGAGCATAGTAAGAGGTGTTCTTAGGTCGTGTGAAACATTGGCAATCAGGTCACGCTGAAGCGTATCGACCTTTGAAATTTCCTTACCCGCATAATTAAGTGTATCTGCAAGAAGTTGAGCTTCGGCATAGCCGCCGCCTTCAAAGTGTATATCATAGTTACCGGTAGCCATTTTTCGTGCAGATTTTGTAATTTTTGTGATAGGTTTGGCAATTTTGTAGGAAACGTAAAGAGAGATTATGAAAGCTAAAACAATTAGAATGAAAGTGATTATCATAAGCTGACGTTTTATAATTGAAACGGTTGAGCCTACAGGAGCGAGCATTCCGTTAAGAAAAAGGTAAGCCTCAGGGTTTTCCGTACCGCCTATAGCGTAGCCATAAAGGAGTACCTCGTTGCCCATATTACTTTGGGCCTTGTAGTAAATTTCTCCGCCGTCCGCGCTTAATATTTCGGGTATATATTTGCGAACAACATTGCCTCTGCCGTGTATAAGGCAGTCGCCCATAACTTCACGGGAGTACTTACTTCTGCCGTATTTATCGAGGATTTCGATACACAAGTCGTTATCGTTTGCAACTTTAGTAAGGACATCTTCATAGTTACTGGAGCCGTATTCATCGATTAGCTCCTCAGCAGCTTGTTTAACGTCAACTACCTTCATTTTTTCGTAGAAGTGTTCGAGGAAGAGAACCTGAAATATCCAAAGCAGAATGAAGACGAGGACGGTAAAAAGAACGAAGTACAGCCATATTTTAAGACGAAGAGACATATTGTTCAGTTTATTGAGCAGCTTCAAATTTATAACCCATGCCTCTTAGCGTAACGATGAATTTACGGTATTCTCCGAGGCTGTTTCTCAGCATTTTTATGTGAGTGTCAACGGTTCTGTCATCGCCGAAGAAGTCGTAGCCCCAGACTTCTTCAAGTAGCTTGTCACGGCTAAGGGCGATATTTTTGTTCTTGACGAGGTAAAAAAGTAAATCATATTCTTTAGGCGTCATGGAGGCTTTCTGACCGTTTACATAAACCTCACGACCTGAGAGGTCTATATCCAGACCTTCAAAGGAGATTCTGTCGTCAGATGCAGATTTTTCAGGAGCAGCTCTGCGTTTCAGTACGGCTTTTACTCTTGCCATTAGTTCTTTTGGCGAAAACGGCTTGACTACATAGTCATCGACACCGATTTCAAATCCGAAGAGCTTGTCGTATTCTTCTCCACGGGCGGAGAGCATAATAACCGGAATATTTTTTGTTTTATGGATTTCCTTGCAGGCGGAGTAGCCGTCGAGTCTTGGCATCATAACGTCCATAATGATGAGGTCGAAGTCCTTATCCTTGCAGATATTGACAGCTTCCATACCGTTTTCGGCTTCGTCAACCTCATATTCTTCAAATTCAGCGTATTCCCTGACAACCTTGCGTATATTTATTTCGTCATCGACTATGAGAATTCTTGCCATATAAAAACCTCCTTAAAATATCGTTGCGTTTATTATAACATAATACAGCATAAAAGTGTACATTTTGTGAAAACTTTTTGCATTTTTATAATTATTCAGTGAAATTGAACGAATAATCGTGTGAATCCGCTTTGCACTTGTTTAAAAGATTAAAATATTGCATATTCTCTTGACAAATTCAAGTTATTATGATAAAATTCTTTTATCGAATATTGCTTTTGGGGCATTAGCGCAGTTGGGAGCGCACAACACTGGCAGTGTTGGGGTCAGGGGTTCAAGTCCCCTATGCTCCACCAAATTTAATATCTCGCAAATAACGATATTTCGTTGTTTGCGAGATTTTTATTTTTAGAGGTGCCCTTTAGTAGTTTTGTCAACAATATGGTCATCGCTGAAAATCATCTGAAAGAACCGGGGAGGGTATTTGCGGTTAATTTTGGATTAAAATCGGACAATTGCACATCCTGCATAAGAATGCCACGTTTAACAATTCCGTAACCGAATTTTTTACGCACATTATCAACGGCACGGTTTATGCTCTCACGTCGCAGTGATTTTTCGGCAGCTCCGCAGAAATCGAGCTGAACGCATTCAGAATACGGAACAATATCGGCAGCGCATACAGAAAGACTTCTTAATGTGATATCTGTTTTGCAGTTTTCCTTATAAAGTCGGAAAGCTGTTTCGGCAATTTCTCCACCGTCAGCAACAATTCCTGAAAATTTGCATTGAAATGAAAAATGTTCAAGAGCTGAGGTTCTTATGTGCAGCGAAACAGTACGGCAGATAAGGTCTTTTATTCTCAGACGCATGGCGACGCCCTCACTTAATGAGTATATCAGTGTTTTCACATCGTCATCGTTTACAAGGTCACGATATGGCGTAACGCCGTTGCTAACTGACTTTACGACAGAGATTTCATCATATCTTCGTACAGGAGATTTATCAAGACCGTTGGCATACAGCCATAAATATTCGCCTGATTTTCCAAGCCAGCGTTTAAGCTTTTCAGGATTGGCTGTGGCGACATCGCCGATTGTCAGAATATAGTGGTCCGAGAGCTTTTTGACTGTTGATTTTCCTGCACCGATCATATCGGATATCGGAAGAGGAAAAATTTTCTCCTTAAAATTGTCTTTTGGAATCACAGTTATTGCGTCCGGTTTTTTCATGTCAGATGCGAGCTTTGCAAAAATCTTATTGAAGCTTATACCGATTGATACGGTAAGTCCGAGTTCTGATTTTACACGCTGTCTTATAGCTTCTGCAATTTCAATAGGGCTTTTTCTGTTGAAAGTCACGTCCAGCCAGCATTCGTCAATACCAAAGCTTTCAAGTCTGTCTGAATATTCAAAACATATTGATTTGAAAAGTCTCGAATATTTATAATATCTGGCAAAATTCGGAGTAACCGTTATAAGTGACGGACATTTTCTCTTTGCCTCCCAGATTGCTTCTCCGGTTGATACCGAGAATTTTTTTGCAAGTTCATTTTTAGCAAGTATAATTCCGTGACGTGCCTCTGTACTGCCTGCAACAGCCATAGGTACGTTTTTTAATTTTGGATTGTAAATACATTCAACCGAAGCAAAAAAATTATTGCAGTCTATATGCAGAACAGTTCTTTCCATAATAACAGCACCTTTCAAAAACGTATGTTCTCATTATAGAACATACGTTTTAATTTGTCAATAGTTTTTTGCTTCTAAATTTATAAACTTTATTTTCCTGAGACTGTTGATAAATCAGAAACTAATTAAAGGGTACCTCTTAGGAATACTGCATAAAGCTACATTTAATGAAAATACTTGTAAATTTATTTATTTTTTGTGTGAAGTGTTGCAATCAGCATTGCATGATGTTATAATTATGTGTGAATGATGAAAATTGTGGGATATTGTACAGTAATATGTTACCAGAGATATAGTGAACACAATTTTCTTGAAATGTCAGTTATATCTCAGGCAAGATATAATAACTTGTTTTCATAAACCTATGAGTGCACCTTTTAAAAGGTGTGTATTTCATAGCTATAGGCAAAATAATAGGCAAATTGTTAATTTTGGAGGAATACAATATGAATATCAGAACGGCAAAAAAGCTGCTCTGCACATTTATTGCGGCTGCTATGACTATAGGCGGTACAGGCAGCTCAGCTATTTTTGAATGCTTCGGTGCAGAAACCAGCACAATAACGGCAGAATTTGAAAAAGGTACAACAAGTGGCGGAAAAATTTATTCAGAGGGTTGGTCTGGCAAAAATGAAGCAGGTGATGCTTATGACCTTACAAACGCTTCAGGTGGAGCTTTCTCTTATCTTGATCAGAAAGGTACTAAAGTCAGCGTTGAGGTTACAGTACCCGAAACAGGTCTCTATAATCTCAATATCTGTTACTGTCAGCCAAATGATACAAATAAAAAAGTACAGTATCTCAATGTAAACGGTAAAAATCAAGGCGAAGTAACTTTTCCGTATAATCTTAAATTCGAGGAAACTTCAGCTGGCATTGTTATGCTTCAGAAAGGCTCTAATACAATAGAATTTGAGGGCTACTGGGGTTACACCTATTTTGATTATCTTAAAGTCTCTCCTGCTGATGAAAGCGTAACTTCACTTAAACCTTCAAGGACACTATCAAATGCAAAGGCTTCAGATTCAACAAAACGTCTTTATAACTACCTTTGCGATACATATGGCAAGCACATAATCTCAGGTCAGCAGGAATATTGCGGCTCTCATAACTATAACCTCTATGCTGACCCAACTAATTTTATTAAGGACAATGAAGCTGAATTTACTTATATAAAAGAAAAAACAGGCAAAATGTGTGCTATAAGAGGCATAGATTTTCTGAATTACGGTACTTGCTCAGGTTGGGACGATAATGCTGCTGAACGTGCTGCTCAATGGGTTAATGAGTATAAGGGAATTGCCACAATTACATGGCATCTCAGCGTTCCGTCCAAAGAGGGCGATACAACAGGTGCTTTTTACGTTAAATCCGCAAGTGCAACATATACAACATTTAGTATCTCAAATGCTCTTAAAGAGGGTACTTGGGAAAATAAAGTACTGATGAAAGACATAGAAATAATTGCAGGCAAACTCAAAATTCTAAAGGACGCCGATGTTCCTGTGCTGTGGCGTCCATTACACGAGGCCGAGGGCGGCTGGTTCTGGTGGGGTGCAGAGGGTGCTGAGCCTTGCAAAAAGCTCTATCGTCTGCTTTATGACCAGCTTACAAATGTATACGGTCTTGATAACCTTATCTGGGTATGGACAGGTTCAACTTCTCCTAATGCCTCAAAATGGTACCCGGGTGACGATGTTGTCGATATAGTCGGCTACGATAAGTATAATGCAAAGGACGGTCTGCCAAACTTAAGTGCAATAAGTGCAACATTCTACAGCCTTGTAAGTGGTGTAAACGGTAACAAAATGGTCACGATGTCCGAAAACGACACCATTCCGTCTCTTGATAACCTCACAAGCGAAAAAGCAGGTTGGCTCTATTTCTGCCCTTGGTATATGAATTATCTGACATCTGAACAGAATAATCCTGTTGACAATCTTGTCGAAGTCTATAATAGTGACTACTGCATAACTCTCGACGAGCTTCCAGACCTCAAAACATACCCTATGGCTTCCGAACAGCCGTCAGCTACAACTTCTACAACATCTTCTTCTGCAACTACGGCTTCAAAATCGGCTACTATGCTTGGCGATGCCAATTGCGACGGAAAAATTGATATCTCAGATGTAGTTGCTGTAAGAAGATTCCTTATAAATTCGGAAAAATTTTCGCTTTCTGCAAATGGCTTGGCAAATGCCGATGTACATGAAAGCGGTAACGGCATCAATGCTCAGGACGCTGTTGCAATTCAGAAAACTGTATTTGGCTTAAAATAAATTTGAAGGGGTTTATTTATGAAGAAAGCATTTAAGTTTTGTACTGCAATTCTTGCCGTAATGGCAATAACAGTTGCTCCTGCAAGCGGTCAAATGTACAAAAGCCTGTCTGTTTCGCCAATAACTGCATCTGCCGCTGACAAAACCGCATATGACTGGAGTGGTATGCTTAAAAAAGACGACAGTTGGTTCAACTCATCTGACGCAATTTCAGTTGCCGAGGATATTCTCAAATATCAAAACAGCGATGGCGGCTGGAAAAAAGTTATGGAAGGCAATGCTTCAGGCGACTGGTCAAAATCAACAATTGATAATGAAGGCACAACTTCAGAAATCAGATTTCTTGCAAGAGTTTACAAACAAACAGGAACTGAAAAATATAAAAATGCGTGCCTTAAAGCTATAGATTTACTTTTAAAATCTCAGTACGATAACGGGGGCTGGCCTCAGTGCTTCGGACTTACAAACGGTTACCACATTCACATAACCTACAATGATGACGCAATGATTCATGTTTTACAGATTATGCGTGAAATTGCATCAACAAGCGGAGATTTTACTTTCGTTGACGAAAACTATGCCAACCTCGCAAATAAATCTGTAGAAAAAGGCATACGTTGCATTCTTGATACACAAATTACTTCTCAAGGTGTTAAAACTGCATGGTGTCAGCAGCATAACGAGAAAACACTTAAACCTGATTCCGCAAGAGCGTATGAACTTCCGTCAATATGTACAGGCGAAAGTGTAGGTATAGTGAATTTTCTTTTGTCAGTCAAAAATCCTTCAAACGAAATTAAGGAAAGCATAAATTCTGCTATCTTATGGATGAAAAAATCTCAGCTTGACGGTATTAAAATAGTTGAGGAAAATGGCGACAAAAAAGTAGTTCAGGACGTAAACGCAAGCCCTGTCTGGGCAAGATTCTATGAGCTTGATACTAATAAACCTATGTTCGTAGATCGTGACGGCTCAAAGCATTATGACTGGTCCGAAATAAGTCAGGAACGCCGTACAGGCTACGCATGGTATGGCTCATGGCCTAACACACTTGTAAAAATGAATACTCTGCCTATTGACGATACAGAGAAAACTACTTATGAAACTGCTGCTACAACCACTGTGACAACATCATCTTCCTTGTCAAAAATCATCAGAGGAGATTCTAACAATGATGGCAATGTAGATATCTCTGATGTCGTAGCTTTGCGTAGGTATCTTCTGAATAAGAGTACATATGCACTTTCAGATGAGGCAATCGCTAATTCAGATGTTTCCGGAGACGGTAACGGCATTAACGCTCAGGACGCCGTTGCAATTCAGCAGTTCATTATCGGGCTGACAGATTCATTATAATTTTAGGCAACATTGTGTATATCAGGGACTTTCCTACGAAATTCCCAAAAATATTTATTAAAACAGGAGGAAAAATAATGACAAGCAAATCGATCTTCAAAAGAGTGAAAACAATTGCTATATGTGCAGCGGTAGCTTCATCTGCTCTTGTTTTCCCGTCCGGTTCGGCAAGTGCAACAGCTGATGTCAACTTTGCAAAAGCTTTGCAATATTCAATTTACTTCTATGACGCAAATATGTGCGGAACAGGTGTAAGTGAAAACAATCGCTACAAATGGAGAGGTGACTGCCACACATATGATGCAAAAGTTCCGCTTCAACCTATGGACGCATCAAGCGTCGGCACAAACCTTTCACAAACTTTTATCGACAAGTATAAAGACGTACTTGACCCGGATGGTGACGGATGTGTAGACGTTTCAGGCGGCTTTCACGATGCAGGTGACCACGTTAAATTCGGTATGCCTGAAAACTACTCTGCTGCAACTCTCGGCTGGGGCTACTACGAATTCAGAGATTCATATGTAAAAACCGGTCAGGACGACCACATCGAAACAATTCTGCGTTACTTCAATGACTACCTTATGAAATGCACTTTCCGTGACAAAAGCGGAAACGTTGTTGCTCACTGCTATCAGGTAGGCGATGGCGACATCGACCATAAATATTGGGAAGCTCCGGAAATTGATGAAATGGCAAGACCTGCATTTTTCCTTACAGGTGACAAGCCTCAGACCGATTATGTTGCTTCGGCAGCAGCTTCACTTGCAATAAATTATCTCAATTTCAAGGACACAGACCCGGATTATGCTGCAAAATCACTTGATTATGCAAAGGCACTTTTCTCGTTTGCTCAGTCACACGAAAAACAACTAAGCGATAATGGCGACGGTCCAAAATCTTATTATAATTCCTCTAAGTGGCAGGACGACTACTGTTGGGCTGCGGCATGGCTTTTCAAGATAACCGGTGATCACAGCTACCTTGAGGAAATTTACCCTAATTACGATTTCTACGCTGCTCCTTGTTATGTTTACTGCTGGAACGATATGTGGGGCGGAGTACAGTGTCTGCTCGGCGAAATATCAGCAAAAACTCCTGCTAAACCTGGCGAACATACATACCCTAATTTCATCGATGAGTTTAAGGTTGCTGCCAAAAAAAGTCCTTATGAAGAAATGAACTGCTGGGACTCAGTTGCAAAGGCTATGGGTGCATATATGACCGGAGGAGTAGGAACAATTACTCCGGCAGGCTATTTTTGGCTCAATACATGGGGCTCGGCAAGATACAATACTGCCGCTCAGCTTATAGGCCTTGTTTATGATAAGTACAACGGAACAAAAAAATTCAGCGACTGGGCTGAAGGTCAGATGAAGTACCTTATGGGTGATAATCCTATTGACAGATGCTATATCGTTGGTTACAGCGCAAATTCAGCTAAATTTCCTCACCACAGAGCAGCCTCCGGTCTTTCTAAATGTGAGGACACTGCCGATCAGCTTCACGTTCTGTATGGTGCACTCGTAGGCGGTCCTGATGCTAAGGATCAGCATAACGATATCACTAAGGACTGGATCTACAACGAAGTTACAATTGACTATAATGCAGCTTTTGTAGGTGCTTGTGCAGGTCTATACAATAGCTATGCAACTTCTGATATGACCGTTACTCCTGATTTTCCTCCTGTTGAAAAAAGCAACGGCAAAACAGGCGGAAATAATTTCTGGGTTAACGCTTATGCTGCCGATGACTTCCAGACAACAGGCTCAGGCGTTACTAAAATTGCTTCACTTATGATGACTGACTCTATTTCACCTAAAACTGACCTTTCAATGAGATATTTCTTCAGTATAAAAGAAATGTCAAATAAAGCAAATATCAGTCTTGTAAAAGCTACGGAGCTTTATGACCAGTCTTCTGTTGAGGCTGCTCCGGCTGACGGCGTAATATCAGGTCCTTTCCAGTACAATGCCGCTTATGACCCTGATATTTACTACGTTGAGGTAAAATGGGACGGTTACAAAATCGCAAATGCAAATAAAAAATATCAGTTCTCATTAGGCTTTTACTACGGCGACAAATGGGATCCTACAAACGACTGGAGCTATCAGGGAATTACAAAATGTCCTGATACCTACAGCGACGGCAGCGAAACTAAAACCGACCATATCTGCGTTTATTCAAACGGAGTTCTTGTTGGCGGTATCGAGCCTGACGGAACTACTGTAACCGAACCAGCTACAGATCCGACAACAACTACAAATATTACTACCACAAAGGCTGCTGTAACTACAACCAAAACTGTTACAACAACTGCTGCAAGTTCAAATGTCTACGGCGATGCCAACGCTGATGGAAAGGTTGATATCTCAGATGTTGTTCTTATAAGACGCTATCTTATAAATTCAAAGAAATATCCGATAACCGCCAAAGGCTTGGTAAATTGCGATGTTCACAGTCAAGGAAACGGCATAAATGCTCAGGACGCTGTTGCAGTACAGCAATTCGTTTTCGGTACAGTAAAGGCTCTCCCTGTAAGCTGAAACATACGCAAGTAAATTAATAAAATAAACGCTTAAGGGCTGCATGAATTATTTCTTGCAGCTTTTAAGCATATAAAAATTTTGTGTATTTTTAGAAATCAATACAAATATGTTTGAAATTTATTTTGGGCATCTCTAAAAACTCGTTTGATTAAGGAAAAATCAGATAGGTGCGGCAGCTGCAAGGAAACCTTCCGAAAGCGTGCTGTCGCACTATGATGGAGGTTGATACAGTAGATGTCGTGTATAGCTGTTTTTTCTCAAAAGGAATTTTTAGAGGTGCCCTTTTGTTAACAGATAGTAAAATATCAGCATCGTCAAAGCTTTTCAATGCAAATAGAATATGCTATTATATGGCTAAGCGTAAATAAAAATGCCATTATAATATTAAGAACTTGTATTCACAAGAATCCATGCACGTCTTTTCAGCAATTTCAGTTGCTGTCTGCGTTAAAAATTCTTTTAGGGCGACAGTCCAACTGCAAATTTTTGCCTTGATATCAACTAAAATATGCTTGAAAATTCGCACATATTTCTTATGAAACAAGTTCTAAATTTTTGGGGGGAAATTTATGAAAAAAATGATTTCACTTATGTCAGCTGCGGCAATTACATTTTGCTCTATTCCGGGTATTGTTTGTGAATCGTATGTAAAAGCAGAAGATTCGCTTATGACTCGTGATGTGTGGTGCAATAATGAAGACGTTAACCGATGGGAATCAGAGCATTTTCAGTTCATCTGGGGCAAAAACGGTTCGGATTCTGCAAAAATAACACAGTCGTTTCTGGAGGAAAATGCTCGCCATCTTGAAGCCTGCTGGGACGTTTACATGAATGAGCTGTCAATGGAGCCGCCTACACAGTCGGTAAATTCGTCTCTGCGTGATGGCAATAAGTACAAGGTGAATTTTTACATTTCCGGCACAGGTCTTTCAGCGTTTAAAGATGACTGGGCATATATGGGTTATGATAGTCAAGGCTATGCGTTTATGTTCTGCTGCGTTGGTGCAATGCAGAATAGCCCGAATCCTTCGTGGGTTCTGCCACATGAATTTGGTCATGTGGTAACAGCACATCAGCTTGGCTGGAACAGCAATAAATATGTTCAGGCATGGTGGGAGGCTATCGGCAACTGGTATCGTGAACAGTTTCTTTATTCCAATTATTACAACCAATGGGTAACCGATCAGTCAAGTGGTACGGACTATTTCGAGACATATATGAAAAACCTCCATTTTACACCAATTCTTGGACGTGACAACTACGCTTCGTGGGCATTTCTTGAGTACCTCACGGAAAATCCTGATAATCTTCCCGGATATGGCAGCAGCTTTGTGAAAGACCTTATGCAGCAGGGACAACATGACGAATATCCGTATCTTGAAATAGAGCGGATTTCCGGTGCTGACATCAAGGATACGCTTGGCAATTATGCAAAGCGTATGGCTACGCTTGACTTGAAAAAACAGGCTTCTTATCGTGCAAAACAGAACGAGCTTCTCTCTCGTGGTGAGTGGAATTGGGGACAGATATTTACTGTCCTTGAAAATAACGGCGATAATTATTACACCGTTCCTACCGAAAGAGCACCACAGCAGTTTGGATTGAATATTGTGCCGCTGAAAGTGACCGGCGATAAGATTTCCACTACGCTTCATGGACTTACCAATGTAAAGGGTGCTGACTGGAGAGCTTGTATCGCTATTGAGCAAAAAGACGGAAAAACCAGATATTCTGACCTTTTCAGCAATGGTCAGACAGCCGAAATGACATACGACCCACAAAATGATTCAGCCGCATATCTGACTGTTACGGCAACTCCTGATTCAGATACATGGGTGAAGTGCGGTGTGCCGTGGGCTTATGGTGATGGTGAATTTGACGAGAATAATTTTCCGTTTCTTAGCAAAACACGCTATCCATATGCTGTTACGCTGACAGGTGCTGATGTTCAGAAAAGTGGCAATAATTCGGCTGATGACGGACATATTCACTCCAACGGCGGCGGTTTTGTTTCTAACTCTGCACAGGTTGATGATTCCGTATATGTTGGCAAAAACGCAAAGGTACTTGGCAATGCAACTGTAACTGGAAATGCTGTAATTGACGGATATGCAATTGTCAGCGGAAATGCGTCTGTTTCGGGTCATGCAGTTGTGACAGGTCACGCAGTAGTTTCTGAAAGAGCCAATGTAAAAGATAATGCTATAATCGCTGATTCCGCCGGAGTTATGGGAAATTCAGTGGTTTCAAACTACGGCAGAGTAATTGAAAGCGGTCTTGTATATGATAATTACACTGTCAGCGGAAATGCAACAGTAAAAGGTACAGCATTCTGTATGGTCAATGGTTCGGCTACAGGTCAGGCAATGCCGGATGGCGATTATTATGACGATTCAAGCCGCACAGTTAAGGCAGGTTCAATGTTCGGTTGGACAAGCCCAGACAGCTATGTAAATAGTCGTAAGTACAACGACGGTCAGGGTGCTGGACTTGAATTTGAAACACCAAGTTCGTTCGTTGCGGAGGATAAGTTTACATCTACATATGGCACAGTTGCCGGTTCGCCGGTCTGGGACAATGTGAAAACAAGTGGAAATGGCGTACTTACATTCAATGGCAAGGATCAGTATGTAATCGCCGACAGCTCCTACGCAATGTTACATGATGCCGAGTATCAGACGGCTGTTCTGCTCCGTGACAATAATGAAAACGTTGTATTTAATTTTGGAAATGCTAAAAAATATATGAAACTGACAGCTAAAGACGGTACGTTCACGTTTGCTGTAAACGACGGAAACTCCGTTAAGACCGTTGAAGCAAAGAATGCGTATGAGCTTGGAAAATGGACAGATGTAAGCGTGTCACTTATTGGTGATACGGCTTCTGTAACAGTCAACGGACAAACTGCTGCAACGGCAAATATAACTGCCGACCCTATTGATATAACATCCGAATCAGCAAAATATCGCATTGCAGATGGTATGAACGGCTCAATGGATTTCTTCCGTGTCAATTTTAAAGATACCGCTGAACCTTCATATTATTATACAGAATCTGAAGATGTTTCAAAGCAAGTTTCGATAATGGGTGATGCAAATGTTGACGGCAAGGTTGATATCTCAGACGTTGTTCTTATAAGACGCTATCTTACAAATTCAAAGAAATACCCGATAACCGCAAAAGGCTTGGAAAACAGCGATGTTCACGGTCAAGGAAACGGCATAAATGCTCAGGATGCTGTTACAGTACAGCAGTTTGTCCTTGGAAATATCTCGGCACTTGCACTATAATCACTTTCTCAACAATAATTGGTTTTTCAATTTGATGCTGTATAATAAAACTTGACACATATCAACAAGATAAAGTAAAATAAAAAAAGAATGGGAGTGTCATGAATGAGTACAGAAAGAAAATACGATGATGAATTCAAAAGGCAAGCAGTAAAATTGGCAAAAGAAGTGGGAACAAAGGCGGCTATTGCGGAACGGTGTATTCCAAAAAGCACTTTACTGGCGTGGGTACGCAATGCAAATAATGGATTGATAGATATGGGTTCTGGCACACGTACATCGGAAGAATCGCTTAACCTTGCACAGCAGCTCCAAGTCGCAAATAAACACATAAAAGAGCTTGAAGAATTAAATGAGTTTTTGGAGGAAGCATCCGCTTTTTTCGCCGCGAACCGTTGGAAGTCGGCAAAGAAGAACGTATGAGATACATTGCCATAAAGACTGAAGTTGATTTCTTTATATCCGGAACTTTGATTCGAATTCACTAATGGGCACCTCTAAAAACCCATATTATCTATTGAAGAAATCTTCAGAATGTGGTATAATAAAAGCATGAAAGTACGAATGAGAAGTTTCTTTGATGAAG
>JALCDN010000013.1 GCA_022641595.1 Ruminococcus sp.
TTGGTAACAACTCCGATTCAAAATACTTTGTGTTTTTATACAGTTGGTTTACTTTACCTGCACTGCAAATTCAATGCACACTGTCCATTGGAATATCCTCCTTGAAGTTTTCTGGGGGAATCACTCTCTTTCGTCAAGCTCCATTGGAATAACCTCCTGAAAAGTTTAGCAGAATCAAACTTTGGCTTGACAGCAACAGTAAAAAATGTCCTTACACAATATTTACGCCGGCTATGTCAGCAGCCTTTCTGCTTTTGTTAAGCTGAACCTTCAGCCTTTTTCCTTTTCTTTATTCTTTAAACATATTATACCATCGCTTTTTCAAAAAGTCAACAGTTTTCACAATATTTCACATTTTTTTCATTTTCAATACACATTTTTTGTAAAATACGACGCATAGCCATTTTTACTTTCGTTGCTTTTACCTTTCAAAAAACTTTTTATTCAGACGCATTTCCGCTTTTACATTATAAATGTGTACGCCTTGCCAAATTATGAAAATCATTTCAGGTTTCTGTTGACAAAGAGTGGGCAAAATGTTATAATTGTCTTTGAGTACTGCATATTATTCCGTTTGCAGTCACGCATAATATCATCAAGCTATGATAAATATTGCTCAGCTCAATTATATTTCTGCCGTCGATTAGGTTTAAGGATACCTCTAATTCCTTTTCAACAGAAATCTGTTCGTGCCGTAAGCAATAAAGTGCATCTATAAAAATCGCTTCATCTGAAAACGATTCCAAGATGCCCTGAAGTCAGTATAGTTTCAAAAAACATAATGTTTTAACTTAGCTGACTGAAAACTACGAAAGGAGAAGCTTGCTATGAGCAAATTAAGTACTGACCCGGAAAATAAAATAAGAGAGGTCGCTGAACGAATTAGAGCCGTTCGTGATTCAGTAGGCTTTACTCCTGCGGAAATTGCCGGCAAAACTGATCTCTCTGTTGAGGAATACCTCGCCTACGAAAGTGGCGAAAAAGACTTCAGCTTTACTTTTATCTATAAATTCGCAGAGGCCTGCGGCATCGAAATCACCGACCTTATGGAGGGTCAAAGTCCAAGCCTTGAGGGCTACAACCTCACAAGAAAAGGCGAAGGCGCTCCTATTGCCCGTAAAAAAGGTCTGGTCTACAACAGACTCGCTCCTATGTTCAAAAATAAAATCGCTGAACCTTTCCTCGTTAAAATTCCTTACGTCGACGAGGTCACAAGAACTCCTCACCCAAGCACTCACAAAGGTCAGGAATTCGATATCGTTATCAGCGGTACTCTTATTATTAAAATTGCTGAAAACGAAGAAGTCCTCCACGAGGGCGACTCTATCTATTATGACAGCTCAACACCTCATGATGTCTGGGCCGGTAACGGTCAGGAATGTACAATCTACGCTGTCGTTCTCGACGAAACTCCTCACAATTCCTCTCACCCTCACCCAGTTCAGAAAGCCTGCGTTACAAACTTCGACCTTGCAGGCATCAAAGACCCTATTGCCGATAAATTCGTTAAGGTCTCAACTGACACTGACGGCTCTCTTAAATCTATCAAATTTCTTAACGATGATAATTTTAACTTCGCTTTCGATATAGTCGATACACTTGCCGAGAAATTCCCGAACAAACCCGCTATGTACCATATCTCCAACGATATGGAGGAAAATATCTTCTCCTTCGCAGATATGAAAAAATATTCCAATATGACTGCAAACTACTTCCGCTCTCTCGGCATCAAAAAAGGCGACAGGGTTATGCTCGTCCTTAAAAGACATTACCACTTCTGGTTCTCTATACTCGCTCTGCATAAGATAGGCGCTATCGCCATTCCTGCCACAAATCAGCTCGTTCAGCACGACTTCACTTACAGATTCAAAGCCGCTGAAGTCTCTGCTATCGTTTGCACAGGCGACGGCGATGTTGCTCATCAGGTTGACCTCGCTGCCGAAGAATGCGGTATGCCTATCACCAAAATTATCGCAAGAAATAAACGTGACGGCTGGCACTGCTTCGATGATGAATTCAAGTCGTTCAGCGACGTCTTCCCAAGAACCGCTGACTCCGCCTGCGGCTCTGAGCCTATGCTTATGTTCTTCACTTCTGGTACCACGGGTTACCCTAAAATTGCCGTACATAGCCACAAATATCCACTCGGTCACTTCATAACCGCACGCTACTGGCACAACGTTGACCCTAACGGCATTCACTTCACTATCGCCGATACAGGCTGGGGCAAAGCCCTCTGGGGTAAGCTCTACGGTCAGTGGATGAGCGAAACCGCTGTATTTACTTACGATTTCGATAAGTTCAACGCTAACCTTATCCTCCCTATGTTCAAAAAGTATAACATCACAACTTTCTGTGCTCCGCCTACCATCTACCGTTTCTTCATTAAAGAAGACCTCTCAAAATATGACCTCTCTATGCTTAAATACGCTACTATTGCAGGTGAGGCTCTTAACCCTGAAGTCTATAATCAGTTCGTAAAGGCTACAGGTGTAAAGCTTATGGAAGGCTTCGGTCAGACAGAAACTACACTCGCTATCGGCAACTTCGTCGGTATGGAGCCAAAGCCAGGCTCTATGGGTATTCCAAGTATCCTATATGACGTTGATATCGTAAATCCTGACGGCTCACCATGCAAATACGGCGAAACAGGCGAAATCGTTATCCACACTGACAAACACATCCCTTGCGGTCTCTTTACAGGCTACTACAAGGACGAAGCCAAAACTAAAGCCGCTTGGCACGATGGTCTCTACCACACAGGCGACACCGCTTGGCGTGATGAGGACGGCTACTTCTGGTATGTCGGACGTGTCGATGACCTCATTAAATCTTCCGGCTACCGCATAGGTCCTTTTGAAATCGAAAGCGTTATTATGGAGCTTCCTTACGTTCTCGAATGTGCTGTAACTGCTGCTCCTGACGAAATCAGAGGTCAGGTAGTCAAGGCTACTATCGTTCTTATAAAGGGCAAACAGCCTTCCGATGAACTTAAAAAGGAAATCCAGACTTACGTCAAAAAACATACTGCTCCTTACAAATACCCTCGTATAGTCGAATTCCGTGACGAACTTCCAAAAACTATAAGCGGCAAAATCAGACGTGTTGAACTCCGATAATTTGTTTGCTTTTGGTTTATATGTTAATTATTAGTCTTTATTTATAGAAAATATTTATTTCAAATTGGCGGTTTTGTAGAAAATGCTTGTGCATATTCTACAAAACCGCCTTTTTACTATTTCAATTTTTAAAAATATATGTTAAAATGTAATTACATTCTTGAAAGGACGCTTTTATGATGACTCATTATTTTTCAAAATTCATTTCATTCGCTGCCGCCACTTCACTTTGCTTCTCAGCTATGGGCAGTACAAAAACTTTAGCCGCTGACAAACAGTACAACGCTCAGGAGCTTTCCGACGCTGTTATAATACTCGTCAACAAGGAACGTAAAGCCGCAGGTCTGAACCCTCTCCAAACTGCTCCGCTTATTCATTCCGCAGCAAATACAAGAGCAAATGAGCTTGTTCAGATGTTCCAGCACTACAGACCTGACAAGTCTCTATATACCTCCGCCCTCTATGAAGTTGGTCTGACTTTCACCTGCAGTGGCGAAAATATCGCCGCAGGCTCGGCTTCTCCTGAATCCGTCGTGAAACTCTGGATGAGCGATGGCGGTCACAAAGACAACATTCTCAGCCCTGACTACAACTACATAGGTGTCTCTGTTGCTTACGTTGCCGGCTCCGAATACGGTTGGTACTGGACTCAGGATTTCATTTACTCATCTGAAACACTTGAAGGCTCTTACACTCCTGTAGAATACGTTTCACCAAAGCTTCAAAAAGGTGACGTAAACGCCGACAATTGCGTCGACACCTTCGACATCACTGCTCTCAGAAAATACCTCAACAACTCAACAAGTTCAAACCTCTCTGCTTCTCAACTTGCCGCCTGCGATTTTAATGGTGACGGAAATATTACAAATGCTGACCTTACATCACTTAATATGTACATTATTTCCCAAAGTTAGGAGGTTTCTCTATTATGAGAACACTTAAAAAAATTTCTGCCGCTTTGCTCTCTGCCACTTTGCTGCTCTCAAGCGGTTACTGCCTGTCAGACAAATGTCTCGGTGAAAGCCTCACTATCACCGCTTCTGCTTACGAAAATCAGTCCGTTTGCGATGCTATGCTCAAAATTATCAATAAGGAACGTGCTAACGCTAACCTTAAACCGCTTAAGCTCTACCCTGTTGCCTGCGAACGTGCGGCTATAAGAGCTAAGGAAATCGCTACAAGCTTCAGCCACACACGTCCTGACGGCTCGTCCTGCTTTAGCGTTCTCGATGGTATCCCATACTCTTATGCAGGCGAAAATATCGCCTACAACCACAGCTCCGATGTTCAGGATGTTATGACACAGTGGATGAATTCATCGGGACATAAAGCAAATATTCTCAATGCTTCCTACACTCACGTCGGTATCGGCGTTTATCAGGCAGACTCAAGATACTACTGGTCTCAGGACTTCCTTGGCTACTCAGGCTCTTACAGCGGCGAATACATACCATCTGATACAACAACAACTACTACTACCAAAGCTACAACCACAACTACCAAAGCTACCACAACAACAACCGCTAAAGCTGCAACTTCTAAAGCTGTTTTGCCTATTGTCTACTCTCGTGGCGACGTTGACGGCAACAGCTCCATCAACGCCGGTGACGCTTCAATTATCCTTTCCTACTACTCACAGCTTCAGATAAACGTTTCACCTTCTTCAAATTCAGATTTTATCTCCGCTGCCGATGTCAACAAGGATAATGAGGTGAACGCTGTTGACGCTTCACTCGTACTCACTTACTATTCTAACGTAAGCATCGGTATTTCCGCAAATTTTTAAGTAAATATAAAATAAAGCGGTATGATAAAATCATACCGCTTAAAATTTTGTGTGTTTCAGACTTACTTTTTAACTTACTTTACTATGAACTTTGAAATAGCTTTAAGGAAGCTGTCAGGCTCATCTGTATGTGCATTAAGCTCAATCGGCTTAGAAAGATCGAGGCTGAAAATACCCATAATGGATTTTGCATCTATTGCATATCTGCCCGACACAAGGTCAATGTCAAAGTCGTAACGCATTACGATATTTACAAATTCCTTTACGTCATTTATTGCCTGGAGTGAAATAGTCACCTTTGTCATAAATAATTACCTCCTCAAGTGTTCTTTGCCGTTTGTTATTGTTTATTCTTGCAGCTTTTCCCTACTGCTCCTTAATAATAACACTAAATAAAATTAAAGTCAATAGGCTTGCGTTATTTTCAGCAATTTAGTATAATGTAAGTGTATCTTTAATGCGTTTTTTTATTCACAACGCAAAATGTGCAAATTGTACAAGCCGTTTAATAAAATATGTGTAACTTTCACATATTTTCAATTCCAAAATTTTTCTTAAAAGGACAAAATATGAAAAAGGTATTTTTTATTACTTTTGGCTGCAAGGTCAATCAGTACGAAACAGAATGTATGAAAGCCGCCTTTTCTGCGGACGGCTACGATATTTCATGCGATTACAGAAATGCTGACGTTATTGTCGTCAATTCATGCACGGTAACCTCATCTGGCGACAGCAGGGCGGTTACAGCTCTCAGAAAGCTCAGAACAGCCAACCCTGAAGCTATTATCGCTCTTACAGGCTGCTACCCTCAGGCTTTCAGAGAACAGGCTGTGTCTATTACTGACGCCGATATCGTCATAGGCACTAAAGACCGCTCATCTCTTTTACCGCTTATCAACGATTTTCAGCTCTCTCACCGCCGTGAAATCGCTCTCTCAGACTACTCACCAGATGACAAATATGAATGCATAACCTGCACAGAGTTTAAAGACAATACCCGTGCTTTCGTCAAAATTCAGGACGGCTGCAACCAGTTCTGCTCTTACTGCATTATTCCCTTTGCAAGAGGCAGATGCCGCTCAAAGCCTATTGAAATCCTTAAACAGGAAATCTCGGGCATCGCTGCAAACGGCGTCAAGGAAATCGTTCTTTCAGGCATCAACCTTGCTTTCTACGGCAAAGAATTCGGTCTGAATCTCGCTGACGCCGTTGAAGTCTGCTGCGGCATCGACGGCATAGAACGTGTAAGACTCGGCTCTCTTGAACTGGAAATGATGTCCGATAACATTCTTGACCGTCTCGCCGCTCAGCCTAAGCTCTGCCCTCAGTTTCACCTATCACTCCAAAGCGGCTGCGACAGAACTCTCAAAGCTATGAACCGCCACTACGACTGCAATATGTACTCTTCTCTCGTTCAAAGAATCAGACTGCGTTTCCCTGACTGCGCCTTTACAACAGATGTTATGGTCGGTTTTCCGGACGAATCCGACGACGACTTCCTGCAATCTCTCTCATTCGTCGAAAATATAGGATTCGCCAAAACTCACGTTTTCAGATACTCTCGCCGCAAAGGTACGGTCGCCGACAGTATGCCAAACCAGATTCACGATAACATTAAATCTCTCCGCTATAAACAAATGTCTCAGACCGCCGCAAAATGCGAAGCTGCTTACCTTAGCTCTCTTGTAGGAAAAACCGTCAGAGTCCTGTTTGAACGTGAAAATTCTCCCGATTTTCATCAGGGTCATGCCGACGATTACTCTTTAATAAAAATTCCTCGGGAAAAGTGCAAAAAAAGTTTGCGTAATCAGCTTTTTTGTGTTAGAATAAATAAGAGTGATTGTGACTGCTGTTACGGTACTGTTGTCCGTGACAAGGCTGCCTCCGAAACTTAATGTGTCTGACCATACAAAAAATTTCGGCTTGCCTTCAGTCTGTCTGCACTATCCGCAATTAGTGCAGATTTCCGTGAATCTATTATACAACTGCCGCCAGTGAAGTCAATTTCAGCCTTCTTTGGACTCATCTCATATTACGTTTATTTCCTCTCGCAAATTATCGTTGAGATGCCTTTGTATACTTAGTATTCCACATTTTTTAATTTTTTTAATTTGCGGAGAAATGGAGCTTTTTTATGTCTGTATTCAGAATTTATGTTGAGAAAAAACCGGAGTTTGCCGTTGAAGCTCAGTCAGTACTTAATGATGTTCAGACTGCATTGAGACTCGGTATTACAGGCATCAGAATTATTAACAGATATGATGTTGACAGACTCAGTCAGACTGACTTCGAGGCTGCAATTAATACAGTTTTTGCTGAACCCGCTGTTGATGCGGTCTACTCTCAGCTTCCTCCTCTCAACGGCAGCGAAAGAATTTTTGCCGTCGAATTTCTCCCCGGTCAGTTCGACCAGAGAGCCGACAGCTGCGAACAGTGCATTCAGATTCTAAGACAGGGCGAAAGATGCCGTGTTAAAAACGCAAGAATCTATATTATTTCCGGTAATATCACAGACCCGGAATTCGAAAAGCTTAAAAATTATATCATTAACCCTGTCGAAAGCCGTGAGGCTTCTCTCGACCCGGTAAAATCCCTCGATACTAACTACAATATTCCTACAACCGTTGAGGAACTTGAAGACTTCATTATGCTCAATGACGCAGGTCTTAAAGCTTTCATAAAAAAATTCGGTCTTGCTATGGACTTCGATGATATTAAGTTCTGTCAGGACTATTTCCGCAACTCGGAAAACAGAAACCCTACTATCACCGAAATCAGAATGATTGACACTTACTGGTCTGACCACTGCCGTCATACCACTTTCCTTACAAATATCGAAAGCGTCAACATCAAAACTCCTTACATCTGCGATACATTTAATTCGTACCTCAACATCAGAGACGAACTCGGCAGACAGAATAAGCCGATTAATCTTATGGACATAGCTACGCTTGCTGCTAAAAAGCTCAAAGCTGACGGTCTTATGCCTGACCTCGATGAGAGTGAGGAAATTAATGCCTGCTCCGTTAAAATCAAGGTCGATGTCGACGGCTCAGACCAGGACTGGATCCTTATGTTCAAAAACGAAACCCACAACCACCCAACCGAAATCGAACCTTTCGGCGGTGCGGCAACGTGTCTGGGCGGTGCTATCCGTGACCCTCTTTCCGGTCGTTCATATGTTTATCAGGCTATGCGTGTTACTGGTGCAGCTAACCCTCTTGTTCCGGTTGAAGACACTATCAAGGGCAAGCTCCCTCAGAGAAAAATTACTGTCGGTGCGGCCGGCGGTTACAGCTCCTATGGCAACCAGATAGGTCTGGCTACAGGTCACGTTTCCGAAATCTATCATCCGGGATATGTCGCAAAACGTCTCGAAATCGGTGCTGTTGTCGGTGCGGCTCCTGCCGGAAATATCAGACGTGAAGCCCCTGTTCCAGGCGATGTCGTTATCCTTCTCGGCGGGAAAACCGGTCGTGACGGCTGCGGCGGTGCTACAGGCTCTTCAAAATCTCACACTCTTGAATCCCTCGAACACTGCGGTGCTGAAGTTCAGAAGGGCAACCCTCCTGAGGAAAGAAAACTTCAGAGACTCTTCAGAAACCCTGATGTCACAAAAATGATAAAACGCTGCAACGACTTCGGTGCAGGCGGTGTTTCTGTCGCTATCGGCGAGCTTACTGACGGTCTTATCATCAACCTCAATGCTGTTCCTAAAAAATATGACGGCCTCGACGGCACTGAAATCGCTATCAGCGAATCTCAGGAAAGAATGGCTGTCGTTATAGCTCCTGAAGACATTGACGCTTTTATGGCTGAAGCTAAAAAAGAAAACCTCGAAGCTACTCTCGTGGCTGACGTTGTTGCCGAGCCTCGCCTCAAAATGGTTTGGAACGGAAATACCATCGTTGACCTCTCAAGAGATTTCCTTAACTCAAACGGTGCTGAAAAATATACCTCTATCACTGTTGAAGAACCTACTCACGGCTCTATGGTCGAATATACGGACTGTGCTGACACATGGACTGAACTCATTTCAAACCTTAATGTCTGCTCACAAAAAGGTCTCGTTGAAAAATTTGACTCTACTATCGGTGCCGGTACTGTACTTATGCCTTACGGCGGTATCTATCAGCTCTCCCCATCTCAGGCTATGGCAGCAAAAATCCCTGTCCTTAAAGGTGAAACCAACACCTGCTCTATTATGGGCTGGGGCTATAACCCTGTTATTTCCGAAAAAAGTCCGTACCACGGTGCTGTTATGGCTGTTATCGAATCTATCGCAAAGGTTGTTGCTGCAGGCGGTTCTTATAAAAAATGCTGGCTGACTTTCCAGGAATACTTCGAGAGAACTCAGAATGACCCGAAAAGATGGGGTCAACCTCTATCTGCTCTG
The DNA here is from genome assembly GCA_022641595.1 of Ruminococcus sp. GTDB lineage: Bacteria > Bacillota > Clostridia > Oscillospirales > Ruminococcaceae > Ruminococcus. Next base: position 9,302 of record JALCDN010000013.1, read on the forward strand.
CTCGGTGCTTTCAAGGCTCAGCTCGAAATGGGCTGCGGTGCTATCGGCGGCAAGGACTCTATGTCGGGTACTTTTGAACAAATCGACGTTCCGCCAACTCTCGTTTCTTTCGCCGTTTCAACTGCAAAGGCTGACAAGATTATCTCTACAGAATTTAAATCCTCCGACAGCTCCGTTATTATGATAACTCCTGACTACGACGAAAACGGTCTTCCTGTTTTCTCAAGCGTCAAGTCAAAATTCGACGAGGTTCAGGAAATTATTTCAGACGGACGTGCCAATGCTATCTGGACAATCGGCTACGGCGGCGTTGCTGAGGGTATCGCAAAAATGTGCTTCGGTAACAAACTCGGCTTCGAATTTACCGCAAAGCTCTCCGCTAAACAGCTCTTTACTCCTTGCTACGGTGCTTTCATCATCGAACTCAATGACGCTCCGAGACAAAACGAACTCGTTATCGGTAAAACTCTCGAAGCTTACAAAATTCTTAACTTCGACTACTCTATCAATCTTGACTCCCTCCAGAGAAACTGGGAAAGCAAACTTGAATCCGTTTTCCCTTGCAGAATCAAAACTACCGACGCTACGCCTGAAACCTACATCTACCCCAACACAAGAAAAATTGCCCCCGTTATCAAGGTCGCTAAGCCTCGTGTCCTTATACCTGTTTTCCCGGGCACGAACTGCGAATACGATACGGCAAGAGCTTTTGAAAAGGCCGGTGCTGTTGCCGAAACTATCGTTATAAGAAATATGGCTTCAGGCGACATCGAAAGCTCTGTTGAACAGGTTGAGGCTGCTATCAAAAATTCTCAGATTATTATGCTCCCCGGCGGCTTCAGCGGCGGCGACGAGCCTGACGGCAGCGGCAAATTCATTACTGCTTTCTTCCGCAACCCTCGCATCAAAGACGCTGTTCACAATATGCTAAGAACCCGTGACGGTCTTATGCTCGGTATCTGCAACGGTTTCCAGGCTCTTATCAAGCTCGGTCTCGTTCCTTACGGCGAAATCGTCGATATGACTGACCAGTCTCCTACTCTTACTTTCAATACTATCGCACGTCACCAGTCAATGATGGTCAATACACGAATTGCTTCAAACAAGTCTCCTTGGCTCTATGCCTGCAATGTTGACGATATCCACACTATCCCTGTTTCTCACGGTGAGGGTCGTTTCGTCGCTCCTCTAAGCCTTATCCAGAAGCTCGCACTCAACGGTCAGATTGCTACTCAATACGTTGACCTCAACGGCAAGCCTTCTATGGACATAAGATTCAACCCTAATACATCTATCGACGCTATCGAGGGTATTACTTCACCTGACGGTCGTATCCTCGGCAAAATGGGTCACAGCGAACGTAAGGGCAGCTTCGTCTGCAAAAACGTTCAGGGTAACAAAGACCAGAAAATCTTTGAAAGCGGCGTTGACTACTTCAGATAAAAATCAATATGCCTGCATATTCTTATGCAGGCATATTTCTTAACGGCATCTCTAAAAAATTTTCCCGAAATCGTGAGGTCTGCTTATGAACACAAAACTTCGCTCTTTTATCAAAATTATCGGCATCATTATGATTGTCTGCGGAGTTTCCGTCATCGCTGTTTTCGGCTACAGAAAAATCAGCCACGAACTGTATATGCGTAAGCTCCTAAGAGAAAGCATCGTTTTTGAAGTCCCTTCTCTTGACATAAAGGTTCCTGTTCTCGACGGTACTGACAATAAAGTTCTCGCCGTTGCGGCAGGTCATTTCCCGAATACAGGCTCTGTCGGAAAAGGAAACTTCTGCATTGCAGGTCACAATAGCACAATCTACGCCGAAATCTTTAACGATATCGACAAAATTAAAATCGGTGACACCATTTACCTTATTAACAACGATTCACAAAAAACAAAATACACTTACGTTGTTACGGCTTACAACATCGTCAGTCCCTCATCGGTTGACGTTCTTAACGACTTCGGCGACAACCGCCTTACTGTTATTACCTGCACGGACGACGGAACAAAACGTCAGGTCATTACTGCTATGCTAAAAAACAATTCTGACGCTTCACATTAAGAGGTTGTACTAACTGACTATAATGCCCATAAATAATTTCCTTTCAGTACAGCTTCTGACATTTCGGAGACAACTATATGAGAATGGATAATATCGGCTACCACCACAAACACGACAACTCTTTCTGCATCGACCGACCGTACGGCTCTGGCGACTGGCTGCTGCTCATAATTAAATCAGATTCAATTTTCCGTATAGATAATTCCCTTACAAACGTAAAAGCGGATTCCTGCATCATCTTTACTCCGGATTACCCACAGTTCTACAAACCTGCACCTCAGACTGCTGAATACTTCGACGACTGGATTCACTTTGAACCGGATTTTTCAGAATCAGAACTTCTGAAATCACTCTCAATTCCACTTAACTGCCCTATCTACCTCAGGGATATTTCCGCTGTCTCAAATATCGTCCGAAGTATGTGCCACGAGTTTCACTCCGTTCACCTGCACAAATCCGAAATCGTTGACCTCTATTTCAGAATCCTTATTTACAAGCTCCACGAGAAAATTGAAAATACTGTTCCCGTTTCCTTTCTCTCATCTGCATCAGATGACAGCAATTTCATCTGGCTTCGTGAATGTATTTTTAATTACCCCGAAAAGCCTTGGAATATTGACAACATTGCATCTGAACTTTCCTTGAGCCGCTCTCGCTTTCAACACCTCTACTCACAGACTTTCGGCGTAAGCTTCATTCAGGATATCATAACAAGCCGTGTTCATCACGCCACTGAGCTTCTCGGAAATCCGCACCTTTCCATCGAAAAAATTTCCGAAATCTGCGGCTATACTTCAACCTCTTATTTTATCCGCCAATTCAAAAAAGTTAAAGGCATTACTCCTTCTCAGTACAGAAAATCAATTATATAACAGAAATGTCCGCATTTTTATATGCGGACATTTCTGTTATTTATTATTAAAGAGAAAAGCAATTTTATTCGGCTGAAAATTTAGTTATCACATTCAGCACATAGTCCTGTAGCAGACTTAAATCCTTGGAATCGACTGTGCCGTCCTGATTTACATCTGCCGCAAGCTTCGCTTTTTTATCCGAGAATCCGTTTTTAATGCCGTATCTTGCTGATGAAACGTCAAATACGTCGATATTTCCGTCAGAATTTACATCTCCAATAACGTACTTTATCTCCTGTGGTCCATCAATCTGAGTATCTTTTACAGCTCCGATAATCTCATCGGCATAAAAATCGTTCTTGCTGTCGGCTGTCTCTATATATAGCTGCATATCCGATGCATCTGACGGTATAGTGTACTCAGTATTGCGAAGCTGAACCCACTCACCCTTTACTGCTTTTGCCTGTGCAACAGTTGAATACTGCGTATCACCGTTTGCATCAACATATTGAAGCTTCATATAGAATGTATCAGATGCACTTCCGTCAGGATACATTACGTCAGCACTGAAGCTGTAGGCTTCATCATTTTTGAACACAGACTTATTCAGTGCATATGTTGTACCGTTCCATGAAGCAGTTCTGTCCGTAACCGAGAGAGATTTACTTCCTGCATATGAGGCTGTTCCAACCGAAGCTGTCTTTGCCGCACCACGTCCTGACCAATCATCGCTGCCGTTTTCAAATGTGCTGTGGAAATAGTAGCCGTCCTTATCCGGCTGAACGACTGTCGGTTTGTTCCATTCGGTCTTTTCGTAGTCAAAAAAGTCAATATCTGCATATCCGCCTGTATTTTTTGTAGCGTAGCTGTAGATGCCGCTTCTGTAGCCAGTAAAGAGCTTGAGGTCATATGTCATACTAAGCTCGTTGCCGATTTTTGTCCACGAGCTTCCGTCATATGAATAGTAAAAGTTTGCCTTATCTATATTGTATGAAGAATTAAGTCCTGAATCCACGTTATTGAACTTGAAATCGACTTTGAGATAGACTTCGTTTCCGTTAAGATTTTTCTGTTCAATTATCTTGTTATTGCTGTCTGTCACCTTTGCTGAGCCTGAATATCCGCCGTTTTCAGCCATATACACTTTCTTTGTGCCATCATCGGCAACATAGACTCCGACATTGCCAAACTTGAACTGAAATGCCGAAAGACCTGCATAATCGCCTGCTTTCATACCGCTTGCATCGAGCTTTATAACACTTGAACAAGCAGGACCTTCAGTACGCTGGGTAAGAGTATTTCTTGCATTGAGGATATTTGTAGCCAAGGTTTTATTTTTAAGTCTCAGATAGCCTTTGCGTTCGGTGACAGACCATGCGGTATTATCGGGATTATGGTTCCACTGCCATTCAAGGGCGAGCTTATTGCTTGAGTAGCTGAAATCGTCGTCCTTAGCAAGTGAAGTACCTGTGTAAGCACCGTCTATATCGAATGTAACAGGAACTTTGCCGTTAACACCCATTATTGGCCAATCATTCTGCCATGTTACGGGTACGAGTACAGGGATTCTGCCTACTGAGCCATGGTCCTGAAACAGCATACCGTACCATTTACCATCGGGAGTATCGACAATTCCGCCCTGTGCAACGCCGCTTGAATATGAACCTACACCTGAATTAAGGATAGTTTTTCCCTCATAGCTGCCTAAAAGGTCACGGCTTCTGTAGCAAAGCTCAATTCTTCCGCTGCTGCTTGGCCACGCAATGACAAAGACATAGTAATAGCCGTTGATTTTTTCGATATGTGAGCCTTCTCCTGCGAGGTTGTCAAGACCTGTAGTAAAGAGAGTTTTATCCGCACCGCCACTTTTAAAGCCTGTCATTTCGGCATTAAGCTCTTTGATTTTAATAGTACCTCCGCCGCCATAGACGAGGTAATTTCTTCCATCGTCATCAAAAAGAATTGAGGCATCGTGGTACATTCCGTTGATTTCCGAGCGAGTCCATGTGCCGTGTTCAATATCATTTGTTTTGTAAATATAAGATTTTCCTGTACCATAGCTTCCGAAGAAAACGTAGAAATTGCCATCGTGATAGCGAATGCTTGCAGCCCACTGACCGTGCGAGTAGTCATTTTTTCCGTTGGTAAGGTTTTGCGTATCAGTTGTGTCGAGAACATCATAGACATACGAGCATATTTCCCATGATACGAGGTCTTTGGATTTCATTACCGGTGCACCGGGGCTGAAAAACATAGTAGTGCTGACCATATAATATGTATCGCCGACTCTTATAACGTCATCATCCGGCACATCTGACCATATTATAGGATTTGCGACTTTTGAAGTTGTAACAGCGTTTGCCGTAACTGATTTATTCTGATTCATAACCGCAGTACTTGACAAGACAAATGAAATTGCTGTAATAAAGCCCAAAGTACGTTTAAAATTGCTTTTTAGCATGAAAAACACTCCTTTTCTGACAAGCATTCATATAACGTGCTACCTATATACTACGTCATTGAATGGTTTGCAGGTAATTGTTCTTCATCCTTCAAAATATAAGGGTACCTCTAAAAACTCCACGAAAGTGGCTTTGCAACGGCGGACGAGTTCCCGTCAAATTGCATAAAAAATTTGCACAAATATCTAAATATATTCTAACACATTTGAGTATCTTTTCAATGCACTTTTACGCTGTTTTTTTAGCACTTTTATGCTGCCTGATACCGCAAAAAATCCGACATGCAATAAAAGCGCATCGGATTTCTGCTTGAAGGAGGTTGATTAATTAATAGGTAAAGCTGTAATAAGACCGAGGACATATGTCTGTACTCCGACAGCGTCCTGAGCGTTTACGCCATCTTTGCCCTGCACATCAGCATTTACCTTGCCCTGTACTGAAAGTGCAAACTTTGCGGAATTTGTAAGATAGCGTCTTATAGCAACTACGTCCGAAACATCAATCTTGCCGTCACAGTTTGCATCTCCGTAAAAAACGGTCTGGGCGGCTGTTGTAGTAGTTGTTGTCGTCGTAGTAGTTGTAGTAGTAGTAGTTGCTTTTGTTGTAGCTGTTGTAACCGGTGGCTCTGAAGAATAAACAGAACAGATAACGGAAGTATTCTTAATTCCGTTTGAACCCTCAAAGAGTGTTTTTCCCCAGTCAGAAAGTGATGTTCCTTCCCAGTCGTTTGAGAGGTCGAGATATTCTACTCCGCCGCCGTTGCCTTTCCATGACCAGCCTAAGTATCCTGCTTTCTTCTCGTTGCAGTAACTCATTATTGTAGCTTCATCAACATCGCCGTTGATATGCTTGTAACCAAATTCACCAATTACTACTGGGATTCCAAGGTTCATTACGTTGTCTATGTTAGACTTTATCGTACTTGCATCTTTTCCTGCATACTCATACATATGTATTGAGAATACGGTGTTCTTATCCTTATCGGCATCGAAAACTTCCTTGCCGTAGTTCTTTATCGAATCAGGATACTGTCCCCAACCTGCACTATCAACCATAATCATATTCTTTATGCCTGCGTCACGCATTGTCTTGATGGCATTTTTGTATCCATTTGCCCATGTAGCACCGTCCCAGGTTCCATACCATTCATTAGCAACGTTTACGATTACATACTTACTGTTTTCGTTCAGGATATCCTTCATTTCAACCCAGTAAGAAGCTGCTGCATCAATATCGGACGTACTGTCACTTCCGGTAGCATCGTGAACCTCAAGTATACATATCTGCTTATTGTCCTTGCACATATTAATAATTGACTTCAGTTCATCGGCAGTTGTTTTTGTCCACTTTGCACCGTCGCCACAAACTATTCTGACACAGTTAGAGCCAAGTCCTGCAATTGCCTTTATTGAAGTGGCTGTTTTATCTGCATACCATGCGTTAGCAATGTTCACTCCTCGCATAACAAACGCATTTCCGTTTGCATCACGAATCGTTGTTCCGTCAACATAGAAACCTGCTGACTTAGTATTATAATCAGATGAGCCTGATGTTGTTGTAGTTGATGTTGTAACTTTTGGAACTGTTGCGGTTGTAGCAGTGGTTGCTGTCGGAGACGATGTACCGTAATTATAAACGTCCGGCAGCTCATCGAGCGTCAGAACATAGCTGCTGTTGTAAACAGAATTTACATAGCTTGACGTATTTACACTGTTATTCGATATGAAATCTGTATGCCATGTCATAAACCAAAGCCATCTTGAATTATCACTCTGAAGCTTATCAGGGTCTGGGATAGGTCCGTTTTCGTGAAGACATATCGGCATTTTCTTACTTGAAAGATTTACTGTATTTCTGTAAAGGTCGGCAAGTGAACCGTTATTGTCAACATATGTATCTGAGCCCATAACATCTACATATTGGTCACCGGGATACCAGCTGCTGCTGAGATTCTGACTGCTGAAGCCAAGATTCCAGATAAGGTTATTAAGTCCCCAATAATTTGTGTAACGGTCGTACATAATTTTCCAGAGCTTCTTGAAATTCTCATCGCCGCCCTTGCCCCACCAGAACCACTTTCCGTTGAACTCGTGGAATGGTCTCCAGATAACAGGTACTCCTGCGTCCTGAAGTTCTTTAAGTGCCTTTGCACCCTTATCCATACCTGCAATGAGGTTATTATACTCGGTTGTGCCCTCAGTCAGAGCCTTGTTCCAGTCAAGGTTATCGTTCATAGCGTCTGACCACGAACCGGAAAAGCTGCTTCCGCAATGCCAACATATCGTAACTATTCCGCCTTTTGCGTACCACTGCTTTGCTCTGCCGTTTACTCCGCTGAAATCGTCGCCCATATAGTCCAGACCTCTGATAACGGGGAGTTTTCCGCTTGCGTTCTTTATGATATTCATTTCGTAGTCAGGGCTTCCGTTCCAGGTTGACTCCTGCTGTCCTGAAAGAACATTTTTTCCATATGTATCACAAAGGAATCTGTAAAGCGACTGCGTAGCCTCTGTTGCCTTAGGATTTGAAAGCTGTGCAGATGAAGTGCTTACTGTTGATGTTGAATCGGATTTTGAAACTGTAAGATTGTCAAGCAGTGCCCAGCCCCATGAAGCTTCTATACCGACAGCATTTTCGCCTGCTTTAAGGTTTGCGGTTATACTTACGGTCTTAAACTCGTCCTTTTGCGTATAGGCACAGGTTATCTGACCAATAGTTGTTCCGTTAACAACAACATTCTGAATTTTTCCGCCCTCTGCGTAATTCTGTGAATATCTGACTGTAAGGTTATAAACGCCTGCTTCTGCTACCGATACATTAAGTGTTACAGAATCTCCTGCTGCATTTGTGGTATAATTTATACCGTCACGCAAATCGACTACCTTTCCGTTGCTTGCGTTTGAATTTGAAACGACTTGCGTTACATATTCTGTGCCGTTGTCGTAGATTTTACCGTTTTCAAATTCATAAGTTGAATCTGCCGCATTACTCATTGTTATCGGTGCAAATGCCATTGAACCAACTCCAACAGATGCTGCCATTACAACTGATGTTACTGCTGACAAAAATTTCTTCATAAGTAACCTCCGTAAAATATAATTTTTTTTGCTTGTTTTATTTGCCAATGAAAGTCTGCACGTTAACGTGTTCCCTAAATACTTTCATTTAGTTTAAGCTCATGTTACCATACTTAGCCTAAATTGTCAACTAAATTTAGCTAATTTTAATTTAATTAGTCATTTTCTACCTTTTTCACAAATCTGAACTGCTTAAATTGTGCATTTTATCATATATTAAAAAGCAGCAAAAACCGCCTGAAAGAGGGGTTTCTTCAGGCGGCTTCACCATTATTACAATATATGAATGAAGAGAATGGCGTTTTAAAAGCAATTGCTTTCTCAACAAACTTATTGTATCACTGCTTGCTTAAAAAGTCAAGTAAATTTTGCTAAATAGCAGCTAATTTTTTTGAAAGTGTTACAACTTATGCAGCTTTAACACTTGTAGTTATTCCAAATACATACTTTTGAATAGCAACCGCATCCTGAGCGTTTATTCCATCGCCATTTGCATCGGCATTTTTAATTCCGTCAGCAGAAACAGGATACTTGATTGCATTTATAAGATAACGTCTTACTGCTACAACATCAGATATATCTATCTTGCCATCACAGTTTGCATCACCATAAAGTGGCTCATCTACGCCCTTATAAAGACCAATGTTGTCAAAATACCAAGTACCTCCCTGCTCATTGGAAGCTGTATATCCGGGTAAATATTCAGCTTTTGCGTTGATTACATTTGCTGTTGCAACAGTAGCTGTCGGCTCAGATTTAAGAACTTCAAATTTGCTTATTTCAAATGTTCCGCTTGCACTTTCTCCCGAAGTATAGAGCTTAAATGCAATTGCTCTAACATCGTCAAGGTCAGTAAGTGAATCTGTATATTCCCAGTCAGATGCCTTTGTTTTCCAAGTAGGGTGGTTCAAATAATAGTAAACGTCTACAGATTTTCCGGCAGGAACAACCATTTCGCCCTCTTTGCCTCCGATTACAGCCGTACCGCCGTTTTCTGCCCAAGTCCAGCCTGAACCGTTCTTTACAATCAAAGTACAATGAACATCAGATGTTCCCTTATTTGTAAGTGTTGCCTTGATTGCCTTGTACTTTGTAAAATCAAGTCCCAAGCCGAGTCCCGGACGAGTTTCGGTCTGGATTCCTGCTCCCTTTTCATCTGTAATTCCGTCATATTTTATTGTCATTACACCGTCACTGCTTACAGATGTCGATGTCGTTGCAGTGAAAGATGTATCGGGATATGACCATGTGAAATATGATGCAGATTTTGGTCTGTTCATTTCGGAAATTTCATTTTCATAAAGTCCTGATGCCAAATCAAATCCCATTGAGCATATATCAACAGGTTGATTTATTTTTCCGCTGCTCGGTTGGATTCTGAAGCTGATTTGCTTAACATTGCTCAGGTCTGCGCCTACTTTGGATATATCAAAGCTTATCTGCTCAGTCATTCCTCCGGGAATGTTGATATAAGGTGACGGTGTATTTGGTTCATACCATTTAGGTCCCATTGAACCATCGTCCTGAGTATAGTTTCCTGCCTTGAGTATGAGGTCAAGCTGCACGGCACTTGAATTATTATTTCTTACAACAAGGTCTATAGTTTTATGACTGCTCAGATCGTATCCGGCATCACTCCACGAAATAAGCGTCGGATAGTTTTCTGCTGTAAGATCAACATTTGCCCTTATTCCGCCATTACTGAGTTTTTCCGAAGTTGTAGAGGAAACGGCCGCATTTGCATTTCCGTTAAGTCCCCATGTCCATTTGTAGTCGTTAAGAACTCCAACCGAAAGCGGTACATCTGTATCTGCTACCGGCTGTTCGGGAGCTTTTATATCAGGGTCGGTTACGGAATCAGGAACATTTTCGGCAGATTTAGTTCCTGTATAGCCTTTGAGCGAATAGGCAAGCTTTGAAGTTTCCTGTATGCCTTTTTTACCTGCAAAAACCCATTTTCCCCATTCTGTAAGGTTTGTTCCTGCCCAGTCATTTGACATATCAAGAGGTGCATCATATCCGCCGTTTCCTTTCCAAGACCAAGCCAGCCAGCCTACGTCCTTTTTGTCGCAATAATCAACAAGATAGCGTTCATCTACACCGTTGAAATTCTGCCAGTAGCCAAATTCGCCTATAGCAAGGCAAACGTCCTCATCAAGTACTCCGTCTATGGCATTTGAAATTGTTGTGCTGTCCTTACCTACGCAGGAATACATATGAAGAGAGAAAATCGTATTTGCATCTTTATCGGCTGCAAGAACTTTTTTACAGTCACGAATTATGTATTTTGTTTCCTGACCGTATCCTGATGCATCAACCATAATTGCCGTTTTAAGTCCTGCATCTCTGAGTGACGTTACTGCCTTTTCATATGTGTCTGCCCAGAGAGTATCCTTTTCCCATGTGCCTTGCCACTCATTGGCTATATTTACTATAACATAGTCCTTGTTCGCATTAATTACGTCCATCATTTCTTTCCAGTAATTAACGCAGTTTACCGTTATATTTGACGGATCATCACTGCCTGTAAAGTCATGGATTTCAAGAATACATACAAGTCCCCTCTGTTTGCACCATGTGATAATCTGCTGAACTTCCTGCTTTGTGGTTTTTGTGTATGTCGTTCCCTCACCGAGAACTATTCTCGCCGTATTAGCTCCAAGGTTAGCTATTGCATCAATTGATGCTTTTGTATAATCTGTATACCAGTCATGTGGTATGTTTACGCCCTTCATTACAAATTCATTACCGTCGCCGTCATACAGCTTATTGCCTGAAACGTGCATACTTCCGTCATGATTAATAATTATCGGCGGTGCAGATGTTGTTACGGTTGTAGTTGTAGTTGTGGTTGTTGAAGTACTCTGAGTTGTAGTTGTAGTTACAGCTTTACCGGTTACTACGGGTACAGTTCCGTCATTTTTGTTGGCATAAATTGAAAACTCTGTTACGCTTTTAAGGTCAGGTGAAGCTGGTTTAGACGATTCCCAATCAGCAACCTTAAATTCCGAAAATGGTATTTCAATCTGAATCCAGCCTGACTGTGATGAAAAATTTCTTGAACATTCCCAATGTATTCCATTGCTGTCAACAAATTGAACAGTGGTAGCGTTATTACTTCCGTCTGCATTAATCATAAAAGTCAAGCCGTCATAGCTGCTCCAATCTGACTTTCCGATTGACTTTGTCGCACCGCAATAACCGGAACCGTCATTTTTCAGGGTGTAATCATATTTAAGCGCTTTACTGCCGTCAATTGAATCCGATACAAGTGACAGCTCCAATGGGTCACCGTTTTTGTTTGCAGTATAAGCTTTTGCCAATGCTGCATTGCCAGTGTACGACTCAAAATTTTCGATGTTTTTAGTTTCTTTTGCACCGGAATTCATTGGGCACGCTTCAAAAACCGATGTAGCCGCAATAAGAAATGACGTTGCAGCCGATAAGATTTTCTTCATAATGATACCTCCATAAATTTATTTTTTGTTAGCTAAATCAGTTCCTTACCTGCTTAAATATTAGCACGTTATTTTTTAAATGTCAACCTAATTTTAGCTTAATTGTATTTTTTCTGATTTTTCCACAAATATTTGTTTCAAAAATTGTTCATCTTTACTCTCAGGTATATTCACAAGCAATGTCAGAATACAGCAAATACCGCCCGAATGAGTAGTGCTTTCGGGCGGTATTTACTATCATTATAATATTTAAAGAGTGGTGGATATCAATAAAAAATTGAGCTTTTATTGATGAAGCTATTATATCACAGCTTGCTTAAAAAGTCAAGTAAATTTTGCTAAATAATAGCTAATTTTTTGGGGAGCGTTACAACTTATGCAGTTTTAACATTTTTAGTTATTCCAAATACATATTTCTGAATAGCAACTGCGTCCTGAGCATTAATTCCGTCGCCATTTGTATCTAAGTTTGCAAGGCAGCCTTGCGAAATTATACTCTTATCAGAAGTGTTAAGATATCTTCTTAAGATTACTATATCTGAAATATCCACAATATTATCTCCATTTGCATCACCATAAATAATATTTGCTTTTGTTGTAGTTTCAGTTGTACTTAGACTCGTAGCTGCTGTTGTAATGGGTTCCGTACTCGTTGCTGCTGTTGTAATGGGTTCTGTACTCGTTGCTTCAGTCATTTTTTCTATTGGAGTTGCATATTTTTCAATATCCGAAATTTCCCATTTAGTTCCATCAGTGAATGTTATATGTTCTATTCCATCAATAGTAACCGAACCTGTTTTATCTCTAACGTAAAGGCAATATAATGAATCTACCTTTTCATAATATATTTCACTTGGCTTAATTCCGGCAGCAAAGCTCAATGTATCATTAGCAGAACCCCATATTGTAGCGTCAAGTATTTTGTCAAATCCGTCTCCGTAATCATATATATATGTGTCATCGCCTGTGGCGCCCCTTATATTATCATTGCCGCGACCGCAGTAAATTATATCACTGCTATCGCTGATATCGCTGATCTGATCATCACCATCTGTTCCGTATATTGCCTTATGCTTTTTAAGGTCCTTCAATGTCCAGACTGTACCATCTGCAAAACGGAATTCCTCAATTGGATAAATTTCGGCAAGCCCTGAAATAACGAAGCCCGGTGCATTTAGTTTTTCTTTTGTCTTATTAAATATAAGGCTGTATGTAAAGCCGTCAGAAGACACCTGAACCGCAGTTTCTTCTGGCAATATGCCTTCACCGAGTGATACTATGTCATATCCGCCACAAGGAAATGACCATTGACCATTGGATTCATCAACAGTGTCATTGCCGTCTCCAAGATTGTAGATATAGATATTATTTCCACCACCGCCTCTTAAATAGTCATCGCCCTTTCCACCGTATATAACGTCATTACCTGCACCTGCAACAAGGCTATCGTTTCCGTCTGCACCTATCAGAAAATTATCACCATTTCCTGAATTTACATTATCGTTTCCGTCACCAGCAAATATAATATCATTTCCTGAATATGAATTAATTGTATCGTCTCCTGAAAGTCCATATATTTTTGTTTTATCAGCATAGCCGTTAAGCACATCGCTGTCTTTCGTTCCTGCAACGTAATTGGTAATTGAACATACAGCGTCATAATCAAGTGATGTACCGTCATTAAATTTCAACGATTCAAGCCTGCATGTGTCATCATTTGCAAAGTAGTCTTTAACATATAATTCATTTCCGTTTTTCTCATCGCTTATCAGCAAATCGTTGCTGTTTCTGAATAATATTATCTGATTTGCTTTCACATCGTAATTAAAAAGGATACTGTCATTTCCGCTATTATTCGGACATTGGTCACGAATCATTACCATACCTACTTTCGGATCTATGACATATGTATCGTTTCCTGCTCTGGCATTAAGGATTCCGTACGGATTTTTTTTGATCTCGTCGCCTGCATTTATAACATCGTCAGTATAGTCCCAGTAGCCGTCATATGCCATACCCTTGTTGATTTCATCAAGTGCCGCATTTTGTGTATTTACAGCTGTAAAGACATTATCAAGCAAATCCAGAGTATATAATGCAACTTTAAATGTTAATGCACACTCAGAAGGGTTATCTATCTCCTTTAGTGCAAACGAAAGCTCATCACGCATATTAACTGCATTTGCATTAACATAATACAAATGATATTTACCGCTTTCTTCAGTAAGCAATTTGTATTGATCATCAGTTAGTGTTCCTTTTGCTGCTTCGATAATTTCATTCTTGACATTATCATCGGTTATTTCTACAAAGCCGTTGTTTTCATTTTGTTGATTTTCGATTGAATGCTCAATGTATTCTTTCCAAGCATTGATTTTTTCTAACATTGCGTTTGCATTTGATAAATAATTTGCAAGTGAACTGTCGCTTTCTGACAAAAATAAATCTACCATGTCACGAGCAATTTTAACCTTATCTTCACTTGATAGTTCGTCCGGCGATTCAGCACAAGTATTCAGTGACAATGGGAATATTGAAGTAGCTAACATAGATGCCGACATAAATATTGCTAATTTCCTTTTGATATTCATCATTTTGACACCTGGCCATTGTGGTAAACGGCAAATAAGCACTTAATTCTTCTGCAAATAAAATATTTAGCATAGAACTAAGTACAAAAGGAAAGACACCACTTAAATTATCTTTCCAATGAACGTCGCCTATAACGCTTAACTTATTTTAACATTGTTTATATAAGTTGTCAATATAATTCTAAAATTTTTATTAATTAAAATTTTATTTAATATAGCAAAATAAGAGCCGATTTTCTTTAAAAAATCGGCTCTTTGTTTTAATATACGTCATATATATATATTGGTACTGCAAATACAGCTTTTTTATTTAAATTAAGCTAAAAGCATCTTCCGTGCTTATTCTTACGGCAGTCGTCAACTTTTTTGGAGTCACAGCGGTAGCAGACTTCGTTAGCGAGGTCACCGCCGTTGAAGAATGCGTCAATATTTTCGAGAGTAGTAGTAGCAATTCCTCTTAGTGCCTCCTCGGTAAGGAAAGCCTGATGCGATGTAAGCAGAACATTTGGCTTTGAAATCAAAAGTGCGAGAACGTCGTCCTTTATGATAGTATTGGAGAAGTCCTCAAAAAAGAAATCGCCCTCCTCCTCATAAACGTCAAGACCTGCACCACGAACTGTTCCGTTGTTAAGAGCGTCAAGCAGTGCAACACTGTCTATCAAGGCTCCTCTTGAAGAATTTACGATAAATACGCCCTTTTTCATTTTTGAAAAAGCATCGGCATTCAGCATTCGTTTGTTCTGCTCGGTAAGCGGACAGTGCAGCGAAATGATATCACTTTCTGCAAACAGCCTGTCAAGCGTAACATATTCAAGTCCTGAATCTGCTGACGGATACGGGTCATAGGCGATAACGTTCATTCCGAAGCCTTTGCAGATGTCGATGAAAGCACGTCCTATTTTTCCGGTACCGATAACGCCTGCGGTTTTTCCATAGAGATCGATTCCTGTAAGTCCTGCTATATTGAAGTTGAATTCTCTTGTACGGTTGTATGCTTTGTGGATTTTTCTATTGAGTGACAAAAGAAGTGCCATAGCGTGTTCAGCAACCGCATGAGGTGAATATGCCGGAACTCTGACAACGTTGATTTTCTTATAAGCTGCCTGAAAATCAACATTACTGTAACCTGCACAACGCATTGCAATCAGTTTGATTCCACTGTTATAAAGTATATCTATAGTTTCTTTATCTATGGTATCGTTTACAAATGCGCATACAACGTCAAAGCCTTTTGCAAGTACGGCTGTCTGAGCCGAAAGCTTTGCTTCTGCGTAAACAATCTCATAGTTTTTGTTGACGGAATTGAAAGAGTCCTTGTCGTACTGCTTTGCATCATAAAATAGAATTTTTTTCATTGTGAGCCTCCACATATATTATTTAATTCTGATAAAAGGTTTGCTACACTATGTTTTTTCTCAGCTCCTCGAACATAATTCGTGAATTTATGGGCTTTGGAATATATCCGTTCATACCTGCATCGAGACATTTTTTAACGTCCTCAGCGAATGCATCGGCGGTCATTGCGATTATCGGAATTGTTTTTGCATCCGGTCTGTTCAATGCACGGATAGCTTTTGCAGCTTCTATTCCGTTCATTATCGGCATTCTGATGTCCATAAGTATTGCATCGTAATGGCCTTTATTTGAAAGCAGAAATTTTTCGAGAGCTTGTTTTCCGTCAGATGCACGTTCAACTTCCGCATGACCTCGTTCTATCAGAATTGCCGATGCAATTTCAGCATTTATGTCATTATCCTCCGCAAGAAGTATTCTGCAGCCTTTTATATCCGGAAGAGTACTTTTCTTGCTTTCGATTAATTCGCCATGCTTTGCAATTTCAATTGGCAGATAAATCTTGAAAATTGAGCCGCAGCCGACAGAGCTTTTCACATCTATTTTTCCCCCCATAAGCTCAACTATTCTTTTGACTATAAAAAGTCCGAGACCTGTACCCTGTATTCCCGCATACTGTACCTGACGTTCCTGCGTAAACGGGTCAAACATACGTTTTTGAAATTTCTCTGACATTCCGATTCCCGTATCCATTACGGTAACGCAAGTATTGCAGCCATTTTCGGGAGCTTCGATATAATTTACCCTGAACGAGACTTCTCCGCCGTCGGGAGTATATTTTATTGAATTTGAAAGCAGATTCAAAACTATCTGCTGTAATCTCAGCTTGTCCGTAAAGATACAGTCCGGATATTTTTCGTCTACATTGTAGAAGAAAGAGATTTTTTTCTGTTCGGCAAGAAGGCTTATCGACTCCTTTATTCCATGTAGAAGCACTCTTGAATCCACTGTCTGCGGAATAAGCTCAAGCTGACCGCTTGCAATCTTTGATGTATCAAGCACATCGTTTACAAGGTCGAGCATAAGTTTTCCCGAAGCACTGATTTTCCCGATATACTCCTGCTTTTTGGTGCAATCCGGCGTAATCATAGCAAGCTCTGTAAATCCGATTATTCCATTAAGCGGTGTTCTGAGGTCGTGGCTTACTCCGGCAAGAAATTGCTGAACCGCTGTAGTTGCCTGTTCTGCCTTATCCTTTGCCTCGGTAAGCTCTTTTTCTCTTGCACGCTCTTTAAGTACGGTTTCCGTAATATCAAGTCGTGTTATGTAGTAGAGCTTTTCGTCCTCATTCACTGCGGATATGCTTATATTTTTAAACTCTCCGGCAGAGGTTTCAAGTATTTTCACTGATTTTATTCCGCCGCTGCATTCGCTTTCGATATATTTTAGCAGGTCTTCACAGCTTTTAGCATCTCTGCCCATCATTTTAGCTATAATCGGATAATATTCACCAAGACGTGCTGAGATATTCTTTTCGGTTTCATTTGAAGATTGTCCGTATAGAATACGGCAGTTTTCTGTTTCTGCGTCAATAAAAGCCACGAACTCAAATTCGTGTGCAACAGCGTTAAGAAACACTGCCTTTTCAAAGATACTGTTTGATATATTTTCCTCTGAAAACCTTATGTAAATGCAATTATCGTCCGGTGACCTCATAAGTGCAGCTTTTATGTGCACAGGAACAATTTCATAACCGACATTCAATTTCACGGTTGCCTCATGCATATACGTTCCGAACGGATATTCATTTATAAGCTGTGCCGAATTCCAGCTCTGGATAATTTCAGAATGTTCACTGCTTATATGTTCAACAGCAGTAAGAATAAATTCATCGTACTTCATATTGCCTGCAAAAAGTCCTGCGATGCAATTTTTTCCGCTGCTTGCAACAAGCTCACCGGTTTCAATATTCCACGAAGAAAAGCCACGGTAATTCGGGCTTGTTATGGGGTAAGCATCAGACACTCCCGAAAAAATTACGGTATTGAATATACTGTGAAGTGTTGTACCATCAGTTTTTGCCGGCTCAACGTGATTTTTGACATTTTTACCGTTCATACTGTCATCTGAGTCATTATCAGTCTTATAAAAATACATTGCACTGCTTGGTTCATCGAGCCATCTGCATGAAAGCACACTTACTATAAGCTTATTTCCTGTGCGAGGGTCGGTAACATAATGAAGCCCATCTGTTGGCGTATGCGAAAGTTCTTTTATTCCGCCGGAAATATCGGGGTAAAAGTAGTCGTTAAATCTTATTCCGGAGTCAAAAATCCTCTGTGGCGGTATCAGAGCTTTCATTGCGTTGTTGCAGTAAAAAAGTATGTTATACTCTTTTGATACAACGGCGACAGCTCCGACATTTTCGTCAAGGAATTTTGCCTTTGGTGAAAGTGTTGCATCGAAGGAATTTCTTATTCCCATGTCAATATTTGTGACATCGGCATATGTAAAAAAGTCAATTCTTGTACCGTCGTCCAGAATTACAGGACGTGCCGTTGTATGCAAAAGCATATAACCGCTTTTGTCATGGCGCATTATGCGTACGACGGTATCATAATTAGTTCCGTGTATAGCGTAATTCATACCAAGGTTTGCAAGCATTTCGACGTCATCGGGGTGAAGACGACCGAACATATCGGTATCAAATTCATATGTCAGTGCTGCACGCTCTGTACCAAAAAGTTTACACAGACCGTCTGTGACAAGAAGTGTAACGCATTTGTCGTTCACAAACTGATATATTGCCATTGCAACACTAAGGCTTTCGTATGCCTTGCGAATATCCTGAGACAATTCATATCTTCCGTCAGATGGCATAATCTCTCCTCCGCTCCGTCATTTAATATACTTGCAAAGTGTGCTGAACATTACTTCAGGATTGATTGGCTTTGCTATATGGGCGTTCATTCCGGCATCAAGGCATCTCTGCACGTCCTCGGCAAATGCATCGGCTGTCATCGCTATTATCGGAACATCTGCTGCATCTGAACGTCCAAGAAGACGTATCTGCTTTGTTGCGTCAATTCCGTCCATTACAGGCATTCTAACGTCCATAAGCACGGCACTGTATTCATATGGATTGCTTTCAGAAAAGAGTTTTACACCCTTTTCACCGTTTTCTGCGCAAACCGTTGTGATGCCCTTGTTTTTAAGCAAAGCACAAGCAATTTCACGGTTTAGCTGATTGTCCTCGCAAAGCAGAATCTTTTTCCCATTAAGGCTTGTCTTATCCGATGTTTTGCACGAGTTTCCTTCTGCACCGCACTCTTTTACCTCGTCAAAGTGCAGACGGACTACAAATCTTGTTCCTTTTTCCTTTATGCTTTTTACATCTATAGTTCCGCCCATAAGGCTTACAAGGTCTTTGACTATTGACAATCCGAGGCCTGTTCCGATTGACTCATATCCGTGACGTTTTTCCTGCATAAACGGCTCATACAGATGTTTTATGAAATCCTCTGACATACCTATTCCATCATCAGCAACTTCAACGACGAAATCGTCTGCTTTGTCGCTGCATGGCTCACTATATATTTTAATACTGACGTGTCCGCCGTCCGGGGTATACTTTACGGCATTTGAAAGCAGATTCATATAAATTTTCTGAACGTTCAATGAATCAATCATAACCGTTTTGTCGCACATTCCGGAGCAGTCAACCTTGAACTCGATATTTTTGCTCATTGCCGCCTGTTTTATAGGCTCAATTATAACAGAAAACATTTCAGAAATTTTAGTTGGTTCTGGGTGAAGATAGAGTTTTCCGCTGCTCATTTTTGAAATTGTAAGTGTATCATTGATAAGTGCGTTCAAAAGCTCGCCTGACGAGCGGATTTTTGCAAGATAGCTATCTTTTTCCTCTATGGTTTCAGACAGTTGACCGAGTCCTGCAAAGCCTATGACGGCATTAAGCGGTGTTCTCATATCGTGGCTTATATTCGAGAAAAACGCATTTTTTTCCGCTGCATTTCTCTCACTTGCTTCTGCCTGAACACGTCGCTGTTCGATATCAGCCTGTGCCTTTACTGCGGCAACTTTTGTTCGGCGGCTGTTTATGAGTACGACTACCGTCCATATAAGCATAATTACTATAACAGTCATAAAAACAGCAAATGCCATAATTGCCCATGCAGGAATAGTTGCAATAAGTGATTGAAGATTACCTTTTGATGTCGTATTTACTGCAACAATTCCGTCAAAGGTATATGCTACAGATGATATTCCCTTGTTAAGAATAGTCAAAAGTGTATGGTTTTCACGGGTGACAGCTCCGCAAAGCTCAAGATTAAGCGATGACAGCGGGGTAACCGTATATGCGGCTGAATTTCGCTGATTTATGAAATATGTCGCCGTTGGCATTCCGATTATGACTGCCTCTGCTTTATCCAAAGAAAGTGCTGAAAAGCAGTCTTTTGCGGTTGAACAATTGATAATCTCAGCATTCTTCAGATTGTCAGGCAGATTTTGTTTAATTGCGTCTGCACTTCTTTCTTTTATTGCTATTTTTTTTATTTGTTTTATATTCGTACCCGAATATGTTATCATTACATTATTTGCAGTTGCATATTTCTTAGTTATGCTAAGATGCTGATTATAAGCATTTGTCATACCATTGCTGAATATTCCGATAACGTCTGCTTCACCGGATTTAAGTGCTGCAATTGCGGCTGATTGAGTTTTATATGGTTTATATACAAAATGAAATCCTGTTACTGACGCTATATTGGCATAAAACTCAGGAACAATTCCTTTAGGACTTTTTGAGTTCTCCCAAAAATACGGAGCATCGTCATCAAGTACTGCTACTGTTATAGTAGGGTTAGCCGCAATAAAGTCCTTTTCCATTCTTGAAAACGCTATGGGACGGTTTTCTGTAAGCTTCAGGTATTTTTCCATCAGTTCCTTTCCATAGTACGGATTTTCAAGGTAAATTGCCCCAAGTGCAGCATCAACCTGTTGTTTAAGATCATCATTGTTTTTTGAAAAAATATAGTAATATGGTGACGTTGCAAAGCTTAATATTGAACGGTATCCTTCAAGGTAGTCCTCACCGTCAATATAACCGTCAGCTTCGCCGGTTTTTACGGCTTTTGCGGCTTCTTCCCATGAATTGTACTCAACAATATTGGGTTGGATATTACGTTGGCTGCACCATTTGAGGAAATCGTCCTTTACAACATTTCCTTTTTCGCAGCTAAATGTCATACTTTTAAGCTGGTCGATATTTTCGTAATCCCAATGAGTGTCGCTGTCGGACACAAAAATGCTTGTACCTGTAGTGCCCTGTTCATATTGGCTGAAAAGGTATTTTTCCTCACGCTCAGAGGTCTTTGCAATATCGGCAAGCATATTTATTTTTCCACTGTCGAGGTCTTTAAAGGCATTTTCTACTGAATCTTCTGCTTTAAATTCTATGTCAAAGCCTGATATCTGGGCAATATTTTCGGTAATTTCGACATCAACTCCGCTCCAAACGCCATTTTGATTCTTCTGAGCGTAGCCATCACCTGTAAATATTCCGACAGTTATCTTTTTCAGCTTTTGTTCATCTATCTTGTTGCTGCTTTGTGCTGATACTGTCATACCGATAAACGACAGACTTATCGCTGTTACAAGCAGCATAATCATATATTTTGCAATATTTTTTTCTGTCTTTACCGATATTTTCACATTTTCCCCCTCCAATATATTTAAAATATTTACTTTATTTTATTAAAAGCTTTTTATTTATACCACATTATATCACATTTAAGATTTCTTGACAAGGGCTCTGTAAAATTTTAATTGCTTACCGTCAAAACTTTGTTATTATTCAACAAATTATGGAACTTAAATTTACATTTTTACCAAAGACGACGTCGCTCACTATATCGCTATTATATATATTATCTTTTTCTTAATAAATAAATCTCCTCCTCTCAGATTACTATCGTTGCCTATATACAGAACAATATCTGCATCATCATTAAGGCTCTGCATACAAAGCCCACTATTATTATATATAACGCAGTCATCTGCATTTTTCTGAATATCAAAATATCTTCTGCGCCAATCGGGTGTCCATTTTGCTGCCTGATTTTCGTAAGGCAAGTATGTTCTGAGCAGAACATCGGGTCTGAATATTTTATGTGCCAATACAATTTCTGCTCCCCATAATGGTACTCCAAACTCACAGTCGGTTATAAACTCAGTTACTCCTACGGTTATAAGCTGCGAAACAATCTGCGATATTCTCAGCTTTATCATCGTACATAGTTCGTCCTCTTCATCATAGCCAAACGGTAATTCCAATACAGGAGTTCCACAAATAAAACAAGTTTTTTTCATAATTTTTTATCTCCTAAAATTTTATTTTCAAATGATATCTTAGCGGATTTTACACTAAATGTCAATAATCTGTCCGCCTACAGGATATAATTATAGCGGTGATAATAATGTATAAAAGAATCCGTGATTTGCGTGAAGACTCCGATATGACACAAAAACAAATTGCCGATATCCTCCATTGCAGTCAGCGTGTTTACAGCGACTATGAACGGGGAAAGCTTGATATTCCTACTGCTATCCTTATAAAGCTTGCCGATTTTCACAGCGTTTCTGTAGACTATATTCTTGAACGCACTGACCGGAAATAGCCGCCTGTATTTTATCCAAAGACGGCTGTTTCTATAATTGGAAATACTTTAGGTTACCTCTAAAAACTAATTACGACTTTGCACTCATACAAGTGCAAAAGCTTGAGGAGGCTGCATATGAATAAGAATATTGAGTACAAAATCGGCATTAACATAAAAAATTTAAGAGAAAATAAAAACATAACACAAGAATTACTCGCCGCTAAGCTTCAGCTCAATGGCTGCGATATTACAAGAAGTGCTGTCGCTAAAATCGAAGTGGGTCAACGTCACCTCTATCCCGACGAAATCATATTGATAAAGAAAATACTCAATGTCAGCTATGATGACATTTTTAATTTATAATATATTCCGCAAACTATATTTATATAAGTGGCTGTTTTTATAGTAAGCAAATTAAGTTTTCGTCAGAATGCAAAAAAAAAAAACGGTAGAAAATTTTCACATATTGCTGAAAATTTATATTTTGCTTGACAAATTTAGTCCGGAATATTATAATGTATGTATGGTCGTTAATCGACAATACGTTTTATATAAGTTAATTTAAGGAGGAAATTTTATGCATATTAAAAAATCAGCAAAAACGGCTCTGTCTCTCTCGTTTTCACTCGCTCTCGCCGTAAACGCTACCTTTATCGGGGCAAGTTCATTTTCTTCATCTGCTGCCGAAACAACAGACTCTCTGACTCCTGTAACAATTTCTGCTCCGTCAACCCAGCCGCTGTCAACCACAACTGTCAACTCTGCCAATACAACAACCACATCTACTGCCCCTTCCAATTATACAACTACAACTACTACCGCCCCTATAGACCCAACTAAACCACAAAGCGACACTACGGTATCAGTTCCTCTTTCGGGTACTTACTCACTCAAGCTTAATGTTGCTGATATCGTTTCACACGAAAATATTACAGGTCTTAATTGCGAGCTTTTCAATTTAGACACAAAAGAAGTCATCGCTTCATGGAACACTTCCGACGAACCTGTCAAGAGCTTCGAGAACCTTAAATATTCTTTCAACAGCCCCACAAGTCTTACAGGTAATATCAGATACGCTATCCGCATTACCAATCTCCCGGATAACTACGTTTTCTTCTACGGAAAAAGCCGTGAATTCTACGGCATTTCAGGCTTTGGTCTTGAGGAATTTTCAAAAGGCTCAGATTTAACCTGCACTGCTTTCCTCGAAAATACTGACCCTGATGCACCAAAAGTAACATACACAACTTCTCCTGTCAATGACAGCACTACCACAACCACTACAACTGCCGCCAATGCAAACAGCTCCGATTCTACCACAACTGCCACTAATTCAACTACAACTACCAACTCTGCAAATACAACAACCACAACTACCGCCCCTATAGACCCAACTAAACCACAAAGCGGCACTACAGTATCAGTTCCTCTTTCGGGTACTTACTCACTCAAGCTCAATGTTGCTGATATCGTTTCACACGAAAATATTACAGGTCTTAACTGTGAGCTTTTCAATTTAGACACAAAAGAAGTCATCGCTTCATGGAACACTTCCGACGAACCTGTCAAGAGCTTCGAGAACCTTAAATATTCTTTCAGCAGCCCCACAAGTCTTACAGGTAATATCAGATACGCTATCCGCATTACAAATCTCCCGGATAACTACGTTTTCTTCTACGGAAAAGACCGTGAATTCTACGGCATTTCAGGCTTCGGTCTTGAGGAATTTGCAAAAGGCTCAGATTTAACCTGCACTGCTTTCCTCGAAAATACTGACCCTGATGCACCAAAAGTATCATACACAACTTCTCCTGTCAATGACAGCACTACTACAACTACCACTACAACCACTACAACTGCCGCCACTTCAAACACCTCAACTCTACCTCAGACAGGTTACCCTCTCTCTACAGCAGATGTCGCTGCCGCCGCTTGTGCTATGATTGGTATCGGCTCAGTTCTTACTGCTTCTTCCCGTAAATCAAAAAAACATTCTGACTAATATTTTTTAGCTTTGGCGGAGGTTTTATTACCTCCGCCTTTTTTATTTTAAGGCTACACTTAATATGCAACTAAGTTAAGGGCACCTCTAAAAACTCGTTTGATTAAGGAAAAATCAGATATGTGCAGCAGCTGCAAGGAAACCTTCCGAAAGCGTGCTGTCGCACTATGAGGGAGGTTGA
>JALCDN010000014.1 GCA_022641595.1 Ruminococcus sp.
CAAAGAGCTTTCCGAAATTCTCGGAAAAGAAACAATCGACCTGTATAACACAGGCGAAAGCAGAGGTAAAGAAACTTCCCACTCTCTGAATTATCAGAAAACGGGCAAGGAGCTTATGTCAATTGACGAAATCAGCGTAATGGACGGCAGTAAGTGTATTTTGCAACTCAGGGGTGTCAGACCTTTTCTGTCAAACAAATATGATTTATTGAAGCATCCGAAATACAATCTCACGTCCGACGCAGATGAACGCAACACATTCGACATTGAGCGATTTATCTCTCACAGGCTGAAAGTCAAGCCAACGGATACCGTTGAGGTTTATGACTGTACGCCTGAAAACACAACAACCGAACAAGCAGAAGAAGCTACTGATAACGAAAATCAGTAGCCTTTTTTCTGCCCAAAATCAAACTCAATTTTGAAAGGACAAACAATATGGAATTCTTTAATTCAGCAATCGGCACTCTCCAGACACTCGTTATCGCCCTCGGTGCAGGTCTTGGTGTATGGGGCGTAATAAATCTTCTCGAAGGCTACGGCAACGATAACCCCGGTGCTAAATCTCCGCAGGTTTTATCACAAAAGATATTATTGTACTTATTTAAGTTTTACAGCTTCTTTTGCCTTGGCAATTATATTTTCGCTTGAAAGACCGAACTTTTTAAGCAGGTCAAGTGCGGGGCCTGAGCAGCCGAACTCATCGTTCACACCGATTTTTACAACCGGAACAGGACAGCATTCAGTTACACAGTCACATACAGCAGAGCCGAGTCCGCCTATAATGCTATGTTCCTCAACTGTAACAATAACTCCTGTTTCCTTGGCACACTTGCAGATAAGCTCCTTATCAAGCGGCTTTATAGTGTGTATATTAACTACTCTTGCTGATATTCCGTCAGCCTCGAGTGCCTTTGCAGCGTCAAGAGCCTGAGCTGTCATAAGACCGCAGGCAACAATTGTAACATCAGAACCGTCTTTAAGAACGATTCCCTTGCCTATTTCAAATTTATAGTTATCCTTATCGTTAATTATCGGGGCTGCAAGACGACCGAATCTCATATAGACAGGGCCATCAAATTCAACGGCAGCTCTTACAGCAACCTTAGTTTCAACGTCGTCGCAAGGAACTATTACCGTCATTCCAGGTATTGTACGCATAAGAGCGATGTCCTCGTTGCACTGATGTGTTGCACCGTCCTCACCGACGGAAATTCCTGCATGAGTTGCACCGATTTTGACATTAAGGTGTGGATATCCGATAGAGTTTCTGACTATTTCAAAAGCTCTGCCTGCTGCGAACATAGCAAATGTACTTGCGAACGGAATTTTTCCGACAGTAGCAAGACCTGCTGCAACACCCATCATATTTGCCTCAGCTATACCGCAATCGAAAAATCTTTCCGGGTAAGCCTTCTTGAAGATGCCTGTTTTTGTAGCCGCAGCGAGGTCAGCATCGAGTACGACAAGGTTCTGATATTGCTCGGCAAGTTCTTTAAGTGCCTCACCGTAGCTTTCTCTGGTAGCTTTTTTAATTATATCCGACATACTCTTAGCCCTCCAATTCCATTAACTGTGCGTTAAGCTCTGCCATAGCTATATCGTACTGTTCCTTATTCGGAGCAGTTCCGTGCCACGAAACCTGATTTTCCATATATGAAACGCCCTTGCCCTTTATACTTTTCTGTACTATGACAACCGGTTTTCCACTGATTTTCTCAGCTTCATCGAAAGCTCTTTCGATGTCGTCGAAATCGTGTGCGTCCATAGTGATGACGTGCCAACCGAAAGCGGCGAACTTATCCGTAATAGGTTCAGGCGAGCATACTTCGCTTATAGGACCGTCAATTTGAAGCCCGTTATTATCGACAATTGCTGTAAGATTATCAAGTCCGTAATGAGCGGCAAACATAGCGGCTTCCCATACCTGACCCTCTTCAATTTCGCCGTCACCGAGAACTGTGTAAACCTTATAGTCCTTGCAGTCCATTTTTCCTGCAAGAGCCATACCGCAAGCAGCAGATATACCTTGTCCGAGCGAGCCGCTTGACATATCAATACCCGGCGTGTTTATGCAAGGGTGACCCTGAAGCATTGCACCTATATGACGAAGGCTTTTAAGTTCTTCTTTTGAGAAGAAACCTCTTTCGGCGAGAACCGCATATAGTGCCGGAGCCGTATGACCCTTTGAGAGAACAAACCTATCTCTGTCCGGCATATCAGGACTTTTAGGATTCACATTAAGCTTTGCAAAATACAGGTAAGTCAGCAAATCTGCAATTGACAGTGAGCCGCCCGGGTGACCTGATTTTGCGTTATAAGTTCCTTCTATGATACCCATTCTCACCTTGCACGCAATTTTCTCAAGATTTCTTTTTATCGTTGCATCCATAATTAACCTCCATCCGAATCACGGTAATAATTTCACGACTTAATAATTCTCTATCACTCTTCATATGATGAATAATCGCTTGTTCCATTGTATGAGTCATTCATTTTTGCTTTTGCCTGTTCTGATTTTTTTGTGTATCCTATCATTGACGGAACAATTATTGCTGCAAGAAGCATAATAATAAAAATATTTCTCATGATAACCTCCATTATAATTTGTTGGAATCAAATCCACATTTTTTGAGAATAATTTCGATAAGTTCAGCCATAGCGTCCTCATCGCACGAGTGTTTGAGGACTATGTCGGCAGCTGCCTTAGCTTCAGGCTGAGCGTTTGCCGGAGCCGCACCGATATCGGCTTCGATAAGCATTTCAATATCATTATCGTAATCGCCTGCCGCAACGATAAAGCAGTCCTGCATATTGTCGAGCTGACGATATTTTTTAAGAGCCGAGCCTTTTGTTATACCCTCAGGAATCATTTCAAAAAAGATATCAGCAGACTTAACGAACTGCACACCCTTATAGCTTTTGCTTCTTGCAAGAGCCATAATTTTTGGAATATCGTCTGGTGACATAGCAAACAGAACCTTTTGCCAGTCGCCCTTTTCAATTTCCTCAAGCGGCTTGTAAATTGGAGTGATACCACAGATTCTTGTATGTTTTTCCTCATATTCGTTATTCCGAAAGACTATAGTGCAGTCAGTTTTAAGTACTTCGCCGCCAATATGTGGCATAGCCGACATAATTTCGATTGAAATATCGGCTGAATTTTCGGGAAGAAACGTACTGTAAAGCACTGTATCGTGAAGCTTGTCGTAAATCATCGAGCCATTGAACATAATCAGTGGGTAATCAAGCTCAAGCATATTGAAGTAATGCTGAAATGACTGAATAGTTCGGCCTGTTGCGACTGTAAATCTGCCTCCAAGTGATGTAAAGCGTTTTATAGCCGCCCTTACAGATGGAGTTATTTCTTTTTTTGAATTGAGGAGTGTACCGTCCATATCACAGACGAGAACAACCTTAGAAATATCAAGCATACTACATTTTTCCTATTTTCTTTAGAATACATTCAAAATAATCGGGCAATGGACTTGTAAATTCCATATACTGACCGCTTGACGGATGAATAAAGCCTATTTTCCGAGCGTGAAGACATTGACCGTCGAGCAGCTTATACGGTTTGCCATAAACATCGTCGCCAAGTACCGGGTGACCTATGTAAGCCATATGAACTCTTATCTGATGAGTTCTGCCTGTTTCGAGACGAAGTCTTATATGAGCGAAGCCTCCGTATTGTTTTATGACGGAGTAATGCGTAACAGCATTTCTTGAATTTTCGGTAGTGACGCACATTTTCTTCCTGTCAGTTTTGTGGCGACCTATAGGTGCGTCGACAGTGCCGTCAGTATCTTTAAATGAACCGACAACGACTGCCTCGTACTCTCTTGTAAAGCTGTGAGCCTTAATCTGTTCGGAAAGAATGCGGTGTGAGCTGTCATTTTTGGCAACGATTAGCAATCCGCTTGTATTCTTGTCGATTCTGTGAACGATTCCCGGTCTTATAACGCCATTTATACCGGAAAGGCTGTTGCCGCAGTGATAGAGCAGAGCGTTCACAAGTGTGCCGTTGTAATTGCCGTGAGCCGGATGTACTACCATACCCTTTGGCTTATTGACGACAAGCAGGTCATTGTCCTCATAGACGATATCAAGCGGGATATTTTCTGCCTGAGCCTCAAGTGGCTGTGGGTCAGGGATATCAACGCAGACTTTGTCACCGCAGCGGACCTTGTAATTTTTTGAAATTGGTCTGCCATCGACAGTTATGCTGTTTTGGGCGATAAGATTCTGAACCGCAGACCTTGTAAGGTCAGGAACACTTTCTGAAACGAACTTATCAATTCTTGAGCCTGCGTTTTCGGCAAGAGCCGTTACTGAAACAAAGTCACTCATTATTTCTGCTCACTTTCGGGATTATCGGACTTTTTATTGAATTTGGCTTTTAAAAAGTCCGAAAACAGTGCATAAAGAAGGAGCAAAACCATTGCGACAGAGACGAAGATATCAGCGACATTGAAAACAGCGAATCTGAAGAGTTTGATTTCAAACATATCGACTACATAGCCTTTGCCTATGCGGTCGATGAGGTTGCCTATTCCGCCGCATAGGAAAAGGAACAATGACACCGTAACAAGTTTTGATTTCTTATAGTATTTAACAAGGTAAAATGCACACAGAATTAAGATAACTGTAGTCAGACCAATAAGAAACCACTTCTGACCTGACATACTTCCGAAAATTGCACCGTCATTCTCGACGTAAGTCAAGTCAAGAATTTTGAGCTTTCCGAAGTGAATAAATTCAATAGAGCCCTTAGGCTTGAGATAATCAACTGCCCAGTATTTTACGAGCTGGTCAGAGCCGATAAGCAGAGCTCCGACAACAATAGCAAGAATTAAAATCACAGAAATATCCCTTTCAACAAGCACAGCCTGCTGAATTTTGGCAGCAGGCTGACTGTAATAAAACCCGTTTTAAAGGCAGCGCTGCACAAGGCCTTTGCAGTTTAGCCTAAAAGTAATTAATTGCTGTAAATTCAGCGGCACAGGTTTTTACTGTTTAACTACGGCTGCACATCTTGCACAGAGAGTAGGATGCTCGCTGTCTGAGCCGACAGTTTTTGAATAAGTCCAGCAGCGTTCGCATTTTTCGCCCTCAGCCTTTACAACCTCGAATGCAGGTTCTGCGGCGGAGTCGTCTTTTACTGCCGAAACGCCTGAAACTATGAGAATATCCTTAAGTTCGCAGGCAAGTGCAGCATATGTGTCGAACACCTTGCTGTCGCAGTGGATAATAATATTGGCTTCAAGAGATTTGCCGATAAGCTTTTCGTTTCTTTTTTCCTCAAGAACCTTGTTTGCTGCTTCTCTTATATTGTAGATAAGTTCCCATTTGCTGACAAATTCAGGAGCAAAAGACAGACCTGATTTTTCCGGCATCTGGTTAAGGAAAACGCTTTCCTTGTCGTCGCATGAGCGGTGTGGCATATACTTCCAGATTTCCTCGGCTGTGAAAGAAAGGATAGGGGCGACAAGTCTTGATACTGCACTTAAAATGTTGTACATAGCTGTCTGAGCGGCACGTCTTATAACCGAGTTTTCTTTTTCGCAGTAAAGTCTGTCCTTGATGATATCGAGGTAGAAGTTGGACATATCAGTAACGCAGAAGTTATGGATTGCGTGGAAAACTATATGAAAATCGAAAGCATTGTAACCTTCATTTACCTTATCAATGAGGGAATCCAGACGCATAACTGCCCATTTGTCGAGTTCGGTAAACTTATCGTATGAAACGGAGTCTTTATCGGGGTCAAAGCCCTTGCCGTTTCCGAGGTTACCGAGTATATAACGTGCAGTATTTCTGATTTTCTTATAAGCCTCTGAGAGCTGTTTAAGGATTGGCTGAGAGATTCTGATATCCGAGTGATAATCAGAAGAAGCAACCCAGAGTCTTAATATATCTGCACCGTAAACGTCAGTGATTTCGTTTGGAGCTATACCGTTTCCGAGCGATTTATGCATAGTCTTGCCCTCGCCGTCAACTACCCAGCCATGTGTGCAGACAGCCTTATATGGAGCTTTTCCCTTATAGACAACGGAAGTCAGCAGTGATGACTGGAACCAGCCTCTGTACTGGTCAGCACCCTCGAGATAGAGGTCAGCCGGCCATGAAAGACCCTTATGCTGTTCCATAACGGCGGTATGTGAAACGCCGCTGTCAAACCAGACGTCCATAATATCGTATTCCTTAGTAAATTCGCCGCAGCCGCAATCGCACTTTACAGATGACGGAATAAATTCATTAGTTTCCTTAGTCCACCATGCGTCAGCACCCTCAGCCTTGAACATATCGGATATAGCCTTTATAGTTTCGTCGTTGACGATAGGCTTGCCGCAGTCCTTGCAGTAAACGATAGGGATAGGCACGCCCCAGGTTCTCTGACGAGAAATGCACCAGTCGCTTCTGTCACGAACCATGCCTTTAATTCTGTCCTCGCCCCATTCAGGAATCCATTTAACGCTTTCGATAGCCTTGATAGCCTCGTCCTTAAAGCCGTTTATTGAACAGAACCACTGTTCTGTTGCACGGTAGATTATCGGGCTGTTGCATCTCCAGCAATGCGGATACTGATGGACGATTTTCTGAATTGCAAGGAGTGCACCGACTTCCTCAAGCTTTTTAGCGATAGCCTTGTTAGCGGTATCGGTGTCCATACCCTCAAATTCGCCTGCTTCTGCAGTTTGTTTGCCCTTAGCGTCAACGCAAACAAGGATTCCGATATCGTCGTAATTTTTGCAGACCTCAAAGTCCTCCACACCGTATCCAGGAGCTGTATGAACGCAGCCTGTACCGCTTTCGAGAGTGACGTGGTCGCCTACGATGATTGGAGAGAGTCTGTCATATAGAGGGTGTTTTGTTTTCATACCCTCAAGCTCTGCACCTGTAAAGCAACCGAGTGTAGAATAGTCAGAGATGCCTGCTGTTTCCATGGTAGTCTTGACAAGCTCCTCAGCCATAACGTAGTATTCGTCGCCGTTCTTAACGAGGGTGTAGTTATATTCAGGACCGAGGCAGACTGCAAGGTTACCCGGGATAGTCCATGTAGTTGTAGTCCAGATAACGAAGAATACCTTAGATAGGTCAAGACCGAGAGCTGAGAATATACCCTTATCGTCGGTAACGTTAAATTTAACGTAGATTGAGTGGCACGGGTCATTTGAGTATTCAATTTCGGCTTCTGCCAGAGCAGTGTTGCAGTCAGGGCACCAATAAACCGGCTTAAGTCCCTTATACATATAGCCGTCCTTAGCCATTTTGCCGAAGACCTCGACCTGGCGTGCTTCGTACTCATGTCTCAGTGTCAGGTAAGGGTCGTCATAGTCTCCGAGAGTTCCGAGACGTTTAAACTGTTTCATCTGATTTTTGACGTGCATCATAGCGAAGTCACGGCAGTGCTTTCTGAGTTCAACGGGCGGTATTGCACCGTTTTCAACGCCGATTGATTTCATTGCCTTAAGCTCGATGGGAAGACCGTGAGTATCCCAGCCCGGAACATAAGGAGCACAGAATCCACTCATATTCTTATACTTTACTATAAAATCCTTGAGAGTCTTATTCAGTGCAGTACCGAGGTGAATTTCGCCGTTGGCATAAGGAGGGCCGTCGTGGAGAATATAAGACGGCTTGCCTTGATTCTTCTCGATAATTTTGTAATAAAGCCTGTCTGATTCCCATTTCTCGAGGGTTTCGGGCTCTCTTTTAGGAAGATTTCCACGCATAGGGAAATCTGTAGCAGGTAGATTAAGTGTTGAATTATAGTCCTGTGCCATTTTTTATTGATTTTTCATACGGAAGTTATGAAAAATCCTCCTTTCGACGTATTTTAACGTGTATACACGACAGAATTATGCTTCCGGATTCTGTACCTTTTCGCCTTTTTTGCCGAACTTGAGTTCGTTAAAGCGGGAATCATATGCATTTTTGATAGTTCTTGCTGAGAGCTGCTGTGAATTGTCATCTGAGTCCTGTGCAGCGTTCTCATCGGATTGTTCATTGTCATCGTCCTGAGCGTTGTCAAAAGTTTCCGGCATAGACGAAATAAGTTCGAGATGATTTTTGTACATATCGAACAGACTCTTTTTGAAGTCAGAGACTTGTTTCTGAGCGACAATGAGAGCTTCTTTTTCGTGTTCGATTTCGAGGCGGTTTTTCTCCATAGCAGCATCGTGCTGTTTTGTAGCCTCGTCAATGAGGGCATCTGCCTTAGTTTTAGCCTCAGCAATAATCTGGTCGGCTTTTTCGTTAGCCTCGGATATAACACGGTGACCCTGTTTCTGAGCGCCGAGAAGAGCGTCTTTAAGGGCGTCTTCGTCCTTCATATATTCACGGACCTTGTCAGCGAGAATCTGGATTTTGTTGTTACTTTCTTCACGTTCGCCGTCTATTTCAGCGAGTTCAGCCTCAAGCTGTGAAAGAAACTCATCAATGTCCTCCTGCTTATAACCGAAAGCAGCTTTTTCAAATCTTTTGTTTCTGATATCCTTTGCAGTAATCATTAAATAGCTCACCTCTTATATATATTTCCGTATTTTAATGTGTATGCGTCCTTTTTTGGTAATACCGCCGACAGAATCTATAATAAATTTTCCGAAGCCTCTTACAGAGAATACGTCATTTGTTTTCATCTCACAACTTACGGAGCTTTGTGAAAAGAAGTTCACCTGAACGCAGCCTGAGTGAATAAGAGCGGCGGATTTCTCACGGCTCAGGTTAAGTGCGGAAGCGATGATGCAGTCTGTGCGCATAGAGCAGACGGTGCAGTCAAGCACGGTAAAATCCTGTTTTGCTTCAGCTGTAAGCGGAAGGTCATCACGAACGGTAACATTATGATTACCGATTTTGTGTATTTCCGACAAAATGAGCTGAGCAGCGGCATCAGTAGCAAACAGTTGTGAAAAATTATCTTCTACGATAATATCGCCTATTGCTTCACGTTTTAAACGCAGAGCCATCAAAGAACCGAAAAAATCTCTGTGTGAGAGCATTTTTTCGCCCTTATAAGAAAACGACAGACATCGGAACGGATAATTATTTGTATCCGGTTCGGGGTAGATATCGCTGAAAACGCAGAGCATTTTTCTCTGTGCCTCAGCGAAGCCTCCCCAAAGGCGGAATAATATTTGTGGATTGTTGAATTGTGTGCAGATTTTTTCAGCAAGAGCGCATTGTCTTTCATCGAGAAAGAATGAGTAAGAAGGGCTGAAGCTTCTTTGAGATTTTCTGAGCATATCATTAATTTTAGCAACAAGAAGCTTGTCCTGGTCGTTATCGGCGAATGCAGGGCAATTCATCAGATAACTACGCCGTTGTTTTCGAGTTCGCCAACGAGGTCTTCGCCGATAAATCCGACGTTATAAGGTGTTATAATGTAAGTAAGGTTAGCAACCGGTTTAAGGCTGCCGCCGTTGGCGTAAGCGACACCTACGAGGAAGTCTATGATTCTTCTCTTATTTTCCGGAGAAGCGGTTTCGAGGTTAAGTACGACAGTTTTCTTGGAAATAAGATGGTCGGCAATTTGTTTGGCATCAGTAAAGACCTCAGGCTTTACAAGAACTACCTGTAGCTGTGCAGTAGTCTGAATATTGACTACTTTGTTTCTTCTGTCTGTAGCAGAATCAGCTGTAGCTGCTTCCGGTTCACTTGTTTTTTCACGATGTGATGGCACTTCTGGCTGGTCATCATAGTCCTCCTCACCTGAGTAGAAAAATTCCTTGATGTTTTCAAAAAGTTTCATAATTGTACTCCATTCTCCGCAATTTTTAATATATATGTAATTACATCCGTCAGCGTCATAATGTTGCGGAAATGCGGCGCTGCTGATATATAATCTGTAAATACAGTGTAGTGGGGGTAATAGGCAGCAATGAATTTAACTTAAGAAAGAGCTTTGCCGGCAAAAATCAGACATTCACGTCAGTGGCAGACTTATGTAAAGTAAAGCCTTGCATATGTGCAGAATAAAGTGTGTGACATAAATAGCTGACATTTGCCGTATAACCGTATAATTTCGTTTGAATGTCAGTCGTCTGGTTATTTAAAATGACATATTGGAGATGCTTGCAAAAATTCAGATTTATTTTTTGGGATAATTTCTTGCACCAAAAAGACCTGTACCTATTCTTACGAGAGTTGAACCATACTTTATGGCGCTTACATAGTCGCCGGTCATACCCATAGATAAAACATTCATATTAATATTATGTATTTTTTTATTGGAAATGTCAATATAAAGTTGTTGCATTTCTGATAAAAACTTCTCATTATCTGACGGAGGGGGGATAGTCATAAGACCGTTGACCCTGACGTGTTTAAGCTCAGAGACAGCATAAAGGAGTTCTTCAAGCTTATCCGGCATAACACCGCTTTTGCTTTGTTCACCGCCGATATTCACTTCGCAGAGAATGTTCATAATTTTGCCTTTATTCTCAGCGAGTTTGTCTATTTCGCAGGCGAGTCTAAGGCTGTCAACTGACTGAATAAGTGTTACTGAGTCAATTATATATTTCACCTTATTTGATTGCAGGTGACCGATAAAATGAACCTCAGCACTTTTATCGTAAAGTTCCTTTTTGGACTGATATTCCTGAACTCTGTTTTCGCCGAGAAGCTTTATGCCTTTTGAGACAGCATAATTTACTGCTTCTGGCAGAACAGTTTTGGTAACGCCCATAAGACGTATAACATCGTCAGGTTTTCTGTATTTAGCGGCAGCCTCACCGATTCTATAATTAATTTCCTTAAGATTCTCGTCAATATAACTGTAATTATTTTCCATTAGAGTCAACTCCTTCAACGATTATATCGTCATAGAGTGAAAGATATTCATCGTCATCTATTATGCCTCTTGGCTCAGATATAACGTAGTCACTTCCTTCGAAAATGACGTTAAGTTTTCTGAATGCTATCTGTTCACCCTGGATAATATATACACCTTTATAATTGGTTGTAACCTTAGATTCTATACCGGTTTTTTCATCGGTAACTTTTTCGGTAATTTCCTTAAATCGAATGGCTTTTCTTGGAACTTTAAGACCCTTAACTTTGCCGTTTATAATTTCGGTACGTTCGCAGCGGTGCTGAACGAGGTCGTAATTAAATTCGTCGCATGAAAGGGTAATGATTGATTTCTGTGGATTATCGCCGGGTTTAATGTCAATAATTGTGGCATTGAATTCATTTGCAGTGGATTCAAATTTAAGCTTGACGTTATCGCCCGCTTTATAATTTTTTTTGGAGTTATCGACAACGCCTGCAAGTTCCCATGTATAGCCGTCGATTAGTTTGCCGATAATGGTATTTGATTTTTCTTTGGTATCGGTAACATTTTCGATGTCAGAGACGGTAAGCGAACCGATATTTTCCTTATTTAGCTTATCCTCATAGCCATCGCAGTAGCTTACGAAGTAAGCAGGTCTGTCTGATTTAATAGTTTGTATTGGGTTTGAGCCTGAATTTTTAAGTTCTGCTATTCTGTTTTTGACATCTGTGATACGCTGGCTGAAATCAACAGTTGGGTCGGTAATCATTTTGTAGGTACTCATATGAAGCAGCAGGTCATTTCTTTCTGATTCAAGCGAATCATAGTTGCAGGTTTCCCTGTCATAGACAGCTTTTCTGTAGCTTTCGTCTATGAGCATAGATAAATGGAGTGGCTGAGCAGCTTCAGTTGTACCCGGGTTTTGAATTTTGTTCAGGATATTAAGTTCAGTATTAAGCTTATCAATTTCCTGATTTATGATTATCTGAGCGTCTGTTGAGTAGATGTCGGCGATAACCGAGCCTTTTCCGAGGCAGCCACCGTCAGGAACGCCATAGCATACAGCACCTGAGCCGTCATAAGTAATAGCTTGTTCATCTCTTATGAATACGCCTTTGAAAGTAGTTGAAGCGACAGCGTCTGCCATAAGTGCACTTTCAGTTTTATAGTTTGTTTTGGCGAAATAGGAAGCAATACTAAAAACTACGACGACGATAAGCAGTACTACGACTATTTTTTTCAAGAACTTGTAGATAAAATTGATAATATTTAATAGAATTTTTTTAATACCAATCATCGGCTTTCAATTCAGTCGGTTTTTTCCGACGCATCGAGGATAGAAATCGGTCTTGCCGGAACTATAGTTGATATGGCATGTTTATAGACGAGGTTTTGTTTTCCGTCGCAGTCAAGAATGACGACATAGCTGTCGAAGCCTCTTACGGTACCCTTAAACTGAAAACCGTTTGTAAGGAAGATAGTAACGGCAGTTCTGTCTTTTCTGCACTGGTTAAGGAATACATCCTGTAAATTCATATTGTTCATACACATTCTCCATTCTTTTTTCAGAGCTTTATAAGCTGAGCTGAAACTTTTTACGTTTTGTCAGAACCGTATATTTAAGTGATATAAATACACATTATAGATTATATCACACTTTTCTGTGTTTGGCTATACATTTTTTACATTTTTCCAATTTTTTTTCAGATTGCTCAATTTCGTCCAACATAAGCCACTGAATTTCTTCATTTCGTCTAAACCATGTGAGCTGACGTTTGGCATAGCGTCTTGTTTCACGTTTAACTATTCCGATACATTCATCAAGAGGCATTTGTCCCTCGAAATACGGTATAAGCTCCTTGTAGCCGATAGCACCTGCGGCGGTACGCAAACCGCTTTCGTTCCATATAAGCTTTGATTCTTCGACAAGACCGTTTTCTACCATAATATCAACACGTCTGTCGATTCTGTCGTAAAGCTTTTGTCTGTCGTTGAAGTTCAGACCGATAATGAGTGAATCGTATGGTGATGCTTCAGAGCGGCTTTCGGCTTTAAGCTTACTGAATTTTCTTCCGGTTGTCATACAGACTTCTATTGCACGGATAACTCTAACGAGGTTATTTGGGTGAATCTGTTGTGCGGCATCGGAATCAAGCTCTGAAAGTTTTGCATGAAGGGCATCGTTTCCGTTTTCGGCAGCAAAGCGTGAAAGCTCTTCACGAAGCTTCGGAGTCTCACGACTTTCTGAGAATCTGACATTATCGAGCAGTGACGAGATATAAAGTCCCGTACCGCCTGCGATTATTGGTAATTTTCCACGGCTCAGAACATCGTTTATGCAGTTTCTTGCAACATCTGCGTATTGAGCAGCACTGAAAGACTGACTGCGTTCAAGGAATCCGATAAGGTGATGTGGTATTCCCTGCATTTCCTCTTTTGAGGGCTTTGCCGTTGCGATATCCATACCCTTATAAATCTGCATTGAGTCGGCTGAAATAACTTCACCGTCGAACTCTTTTGCAAGCTGTACCGCAAGTGCAGTTTTTCCTGATGCTGTTGGACCCGCAACAGCAAGTACGAATGGTTTCTCATTAATATCGTTCACAATTATCACCTCGGCAAATAAGAACTTGAAGTTTAACTTCAGGGTATCTCTAAAAGTTCCTTTTGAAAAAAGCAGCTATCCACAGCATCTACTGTGTCAACCTCACTCATAGTTAGTGCGACAGCACGCTTTCTGAAGATTTCCTTGCAGCTGCCTCACCTATCTGATTTTTCCTTATTTTAGGTCAATTTTATGTCCTTTTGAACTGACGCTCTATGGAATTTTTAGGCAGAGTGAACATAACAGGTCTTCCGTGCGGACAATGCCTGATGTTTTCGTTGCCGTAGACCTGCTCTGCAAGTGCCTGAAGCTCTCTGATATCGGTAATATCGTTTGCTTTTATTGCGGACTTGCAGGCAAGTGAGTGAAGAATATCGTCAAATTTATGCGTCTGTGGGTTTTGCTTGCCAAGTACGAGATTTTCGGCGATTTCTGGGATTATCTCGTCAAAATCAAGCTCATTGAAAAATCCAGGAACAGCAGTTGTTATGACATAAGGTTTTTCTGAAAAGTCGAAAGAAAACCCCATATTTTCGAGCTTTTCGCAATTATTTTCGAGTGCGTCGATTTCCGCACCTGAAAGCAGTACCTTACATTCACTGATAAGAAGCTGTCTATACTGACGGCAATTCTGACTTTTAAGGCGTTCAAAAATAATTCTTTCGTGGGCAGCGTGCTTGTCAATCATAACAATACAGTTATCGGCTTCTGCCATAATATAGTTTTTGAAAGCCTCTCCGATGACCTTTATCTTTGGTTTCTGCAAATTTTCGCTTACCGTATGTACCTCTTGCTCAGCGTCAACGGTTTCCGAGGCAAAAGACGCTGCCGTTATATACTTGAAATCCTGTGAAACTTTCTGTGGTTCATCAGCAGTATTATTTGCCATAGGTTTAATGTCGCTGCACTGATTATCTCTGCCGTTTTGTTCTTGTGCAAGCTTTTCGAATACTTCTGATGGTTTAATTTTTGTAAGCTCATCGAAAGTTATAACGTCCTCATCAGTTGAAGCCTTAGTGGTTTGTGAAATTTTTCCGGACTTATCTTCATCTTGTCTTAGCTCTGCCGTATTCAACATATTTGCCGTATTTTCACGGATTTCAAGTTCCTGCTCAGCTTTTTCTATGTCATCTGGTTTTGTAAATATAAGTTCTTGCTGAACAAATTCCTGTTCAGGTTCTTTGTCGCCACCCGACTTCCAGTCTGTAGGCGACTTTACCTGAAACTCGTAAATCAGACCGTTGCTGAGCATAGCATTTTTAACTGCAAAGAAAACAGCGTCCGAGACTGCCTTTTCGTTGGTAAATCTGACTTCTGCCTTTGCCGGATGAATATTCACGTCAACACCCACAGGCGGCAAATCGAGCATCAGTACACACGCCGGAAACTTGCCTGTCATTATCATATTATCGTAAGCACTCTCGAGTGCCGAAGAACAGAGCCGTGACTTTACGAATCTACCATTTACGAAGAAGTTCTGAAACGAACGGTTAGCCTTTGCATAAAGCGGTTTTATTGCAAAGCCCTTTACTCTTATGCCGTTGGTTTCGCTGTCAACCTCCATAAGGTCACGGGCAAAATCCCTGCCGTAAACCGAATAAACGGCAGAATAAAGTTCTCCGTCACCACACGAGTTAAATTCGGTTCTGTTGTCACGAATAAATCTGAAAGCCACTTCCGGGTGAGAAAGCGTGATTTTCTGCATTATCTGACTTACAGCATTTGCCTCTGTAACGTCCTTTTTCATAAATTTCTGACGTGCCGGAACATTATAGAACAAATCCCTTATAATAATAGTTGTTCCGTCAGGGCAGCCGGACTGCTCATAGAGTGTTTCGCAGCTTGCCTGTATACAGTAGCGTGTACCATAAGCATCCTTCGGTCTTTTGGTCATAATTTCTGCTTTCGAGACCGCCGCAACCGATGCAAGTGCCTCACCTCTGAAACCGAGAGTACATATATTGTCAAGGTCGGATTTATCTGTAATCTTGCTTGTTGCGTGGCGAAGAAAAGCCGTAGGTACGTCATCATAAGCAATACCACAGCCGTCATCTGTAATTCTCATATAAATAGTTCCGACCTGTTTTATTTCAACAGTTATATGCGTTGCACCTGCATCAATTGAGTTTTCCACAAGCTCCTTTATAACCGACGCAGGGCGTTCTATAACCTCACCTGCGGCGATAAGCTCGGAAATTTCCTTACTGAGAACATTAATTACGGACATAATTCTGCCTTTCTGCACATATGGCTAATCAAGAAGTTTTCTCATTTCAAGAAGAAGTTGTCTGCACTCATTGTCTGAAAGCTCATCAATATTTGTTTTCTCGACCATTTTAAGAGCCTCTTCACGATTGATTTTCGAGAAGCTCATCTGACCGCTGTCATTGTTTTCGTATTGTCTGACCGTTTTGTTTTTTTCTTCCATTTCCGCAAGAAGCTCTCTTGCTCTTGAGACAACTTTGCCCGGAAGTCCTGCAAGCTTTGCAACATCAATACCATAGCTTTCGTCAACTCCGCCCGGAACAATTTTTCTTAAAAATCGTATAGTGTCGCCGTTTTTCTTGACAGCTATGCTGTAGTTCTTAACGCCCTCGAGTGAATTTTCAAGCTCTACAAGCTCATGGTAATGCGTTGCAAAAAGCGTTTTGCAGCCAAGTTTCTTTGACGTGCATATATGCTCTGCTACAGCTCTTGCGATGCTTAGTCCGTCAAAGGTTGAAGTACCTCTTCCTACCTCGTCGAGAATAACAAGACTGTTCGGCGTTGCATTTTTAAGTATATCGGAAACCTCACTCATTTCAACCATAAACGTACTCTGACCTGCAGTAAGGTCATCTGATGCACCGACTCTTGTAAAAATCTTGTCAACAACCGATATCTTTGCCGAATTTGCAGGCACATACGAGCCTATCTGAGCCATAAGCGTAATAATAGCAGTCTGACGCATATACGTTGATTTACCTGACATATTCGGACCTGTTATTATTGACATTCTGTTTGCCTTGTTGTCAATATACACGTCATTCGGCACGAACATTTCGTCCTTGAGCATAAGCTCAACAACAGGGTGACGACCCGCTTTTATGTCAATAACGCCATCAATTGCGATATCAGGCTTTACATACTGATTTTTGATTGCGACAGTTGCATATGACGCAAGTACGTCAATTGCTGCTACAGCACCTGCTGTTTTCTGGACACTTACAAGTAATGTCGAAAGGAAATCTCTTACCTCTGAAAAGATTTCGGCTTCAAGAGAGAGTGCCTTGTCCTTTGCACCGAGGATTTTATTTTCGGCACTTTTGAGTTCTTCTGTAATAAATCTTTCGCAGTTTGCGAGGGTTTGTTTTCTTATGTAATGTGATGGAATGAGGTCATAGTACGAGCGTGTGACCTCGATATAATAGCCAAAAACACGGTTGTATCCGACTTTAAGTGTTTTTATTCCGGTTGCCTCACGTTCACGCTCAACTATCTGCTCCACAAGCTCATTACCGTGGTTCATAGTATGACGCAGGTCGTCAAGGTCAGCATTGAAGCCGTTCATAATGACACCGCCGTCCTTTACGCTTACAGGCGGTTCGTCAACAATTGCGTTCTCAACGAGCTTGGATATCTCATCAAGTGTTGAGATATCGTCATTATACCTTGTCAGCAGCTTTGACTTCTGAAGCTTTGAAAGCTGTTCTTTTAAGAGAGGAAGCTGTTTTGCCGTTGCCGAAAGTGATTTAAGGTCACGAGGATTTGCAGTTTTATACATAACCTTTGTCATCAGTCTTTCGAGGTCATAAACGCTCTCAAGTACGTCAGATATTTCCATAAGGACAACGCTGTTGCGGCAGAAGGTTTCAACAGCGTCAAGACGCTCGATAATTCTTGCCGGACTTACAAGAGGCTGTTCTATATATGACTTGAGCAAACGGCGTCCCATGGAGGTTTTTGTCGAATCAAGAACCCAGAGTAATGAGCCTTTTTTCTCTTTGTTTCTGAGAGTCTCGGTAAGCTCGAGATTACGTCTTGCATTGAGGTCAAGACCCATAAAAGCACCGTCATTGCGTATATCTATTGACGTAAAGCGTGATATGGACGTTTTCTGAGTATCGTTTATATAGTCAAAAAGTCCGCAGGCTGCTGCACAATCCGCACCGTCAGAGCTTATGCCAAGCTCCTCAACGCTTTGCGTACCAAAGACTTCGGCGAGCATTTGTCTGTGGATATCTGTTGAAAAGCAGTTCTCTTCACGGTTTGAAACCGAGCATTGCAGGCGTGTTTTTATAAAATCGCCAACCGATTTAAGCGAAATAAAATCGCTGTTCATAATCATTTCAGCAGGCTGATAACGTGAAAGCTCATTTATAATATGAGCCTCAGGTTTGCTGTCGGAAATAAGTGTCAGAACGGCTTCACCGGTTGAAATATCAGCAAAAGCGAGTCCACATTCGCCGTTTTTAACGGCAGCAGAGCAGATGTAGTTATTTTTGCCCTCATCGAGCATATTGCTGTCAATAAGTGTACCTGGCGTTACTACCCGAATAACATCACGCACTACGATTCCCTTAGCTTCTGACGGGTCTGTCATCTGTTCGCATACTGCAACCTTAAATCCAAGGTCTATCAGCCTTTTTATATATATATCCGCACTGTGAAAAGGTATTCCGCACATAGGTGCACGTTCCTCAAGACCGCAGTCTCTGCCTGTAAGCGTAAGTTCAAGTGCTTTTGAGACTGTAAGTGCGTCATCAAAAAACATTTCATAAAAATCTCCGAGTCTGAAGAACAGAATACATCCCTCATACTTGTCCTTAACCTCGAAATACTGCTGCATCATTGGTGACACCTTACTTCTGTCAACCTCCAAACGAAACACTCCTTTCGCAAATAGCGGTAATAATTTGGATTTTAAGGCTGTCGGTCTGTAAATCCGGCAGCCTTTAAGGTCTATATAAAGCTTATATGCAAAGAGCTATCAGTGACAGCCGCCGCAGGTTGAACAGCTTCCGCTGCATCCGTGGCTTATTTCGCAGGTATCAGGATCTTCTCCGTTGGCACACATTGTGATTATCTGGTTGACATCGGAAATAAGCTGTTCAAGTGCATTCTTTACAGAATTGAAGATTATCATATTCTGGTTTGACATAATAGTGTTGTATGTTTCTTTTATGTCGGTATCAAGGGTTTTTATCATATCGGTATTCTTGTCTTGCTTGCTCATTTCCTCGTTAAGGTTATGTCTTTTTGCGTCAAAGTCGGAAATAAGCTGCTGAAGTTCAGTATCCTTGTCATTTGCTTCCTTTGCGAGTGCATATGCTGTGTATCTTTCGTCCTGTTGAATAGCCTTTCCAAGCTCTCTTGTCATTTCAATAATATCCATTTTTTTCTCCTTAATTTTAAACCCATAATTTTGAGAT
This sequence comes from Ruminococcus sp., assembly GCA_022641595.1. Lineage (GTDB taxonomy): Bacteria > Bacillota > Clostridia > Oscillospirales > Ruminococcaceae > Ruminococcus. The sequence goes on from JALCDN010000014.1 coordinate 18,791, forward strand.
TTTCCGAAATCGTATTCATTCTCATCATTAAGCAGGTTATTTTTTAACCTTTTCGTACTATTTCGCCGTAAAGTGAACGGCTCATAGTTTTGGTTATTCTTACGTTTACAAATGTTCCTATAAGTGATTTGTCGCCCTCAAATTCAACGATTATAAATTCGTCTGATTTGCCGTTAAGAAATCCCTGCTTTCTGTGACATTCTCCATCAACAAGAACTCTGATTATTTTATTCTGAAAGCGTTTGTAGTTCTCACCTGCGATTGTGCACTGAACTTCAAGCAGATGCCGCATACGTTTTCCCTTGATTTCTTCGCTGATTTTGTCATCTATAGCAGCAGCTTTTGTACCTGTCCGTTTTGAATATATGAATGAGAAAACATTGTCGTATCTTACGTTCTGTAAGAGCTTAATTGTCTGTTCAAAATCGTCATCAGACTCGTTGGGAAATCCCACAATAATATCGGTAGTCACCGAAAATTCCGGATTTTTCTCTCTTAATCTGTTTATGATTCCCATATATTTTTCCACGGTATAGCGTCTGTTCATAGCCAGAAGAATACTGTTGCTTCCACTCTGTACCGGAAGATGCAGATGCTTTTCTACCTTTTTGCATTCTGACATAGCGTCAATAAGTTCATCACTTACGTCCTTTGGGTGTGACGACATAAAACGGATAATAAAATCGCCCTCAATTGAATTAAGCCGTATCAGCAGTTCAGGAAATGAAATACCGTCCTGCAAGTCATTTCCATATGAATTGACATTCTGACCGAGAAGCATAATTTCTTTGTATCCGTTATGTACAAGGTTTGTTACCTCATTTATGATATCGCAGGCATTTCTGCTGCGTTCACGACCTCTTACATAAGGCACAATACAGTATGTGCAAAAATTATTGCAGCCAAACATTATCGGAACAGATGCCTTGAAAGAAGATTCTCTAACCTGTTCGCAATTCTCTGAAAATGAGTCGTACTCGGTTATATCGGCAGAAAATTTCTTACCGTCAAGGCATTCAAGAAGAAGCTTTGGCAACAGCGTTATTGCCGATGTTCCTACAACTATATCGACCTGTGGATATGATTTTTTTATTTTTTCGACGATATGCTCCTGTGCTGACATACAGCCGCTTATTCCGATAATCAGGTCAGGATTTATTTCTTTTAGATGCTTGATGCTGCCGATTATACCGAACACCTTGTCCTCAGCATTTTCTCTTACGGCGCAGGTATTTAGCATAATAAGGTCAGCATCACTGTATGAATCCGTAAATGAGTAGCCGATTTTTCTTAAAACGCCTTTGATTTTCTCGCCATCGGACACATTGAGCTGACAGCCAAAGCTGTGTACGCAGGCTTTGTTTCCTGTAGAGCGGAGTTTTTGCCGAAGCTGTTCAAAAATCACTTCATTATTTCCGATAAAAGTTTCCAACGCTGACTCCTTTCAATCTTCAGGCGACACTGCACAAGACTTTTAAAGTGTTGACTTTAGAACTTGTCTTAATAAGAAATATGTGCATGAATTCTTGTGAATACAAGTTCTTACTTTAAGGGCTTTTTCATTATAGCACTTTTCCTTTTATCTTTCAAGAAAATTTTGCAATCTCATTCCGACGCAAACGGCGGAGTTAAAAACTCCGCCTTGAAAAATTTATGCCATATGTGAATCTGCCTTATATTTGGCAAACCTCAGACAAGCAAAGCGATTTTGATAATCAGCCTTTATTATCTTAACAAGTTTTCAGGAAGGTCTTACACATTTTACGGCTGCGTAGTTATAAGGCTGAATAACGAGTCCGTTATCCGAAAGTTCACCATGGATTACCTCAGCCGAACCGTAAGGTTTTATTTGTATCATAAAGTCGCTTACCTGTCTTACATGACCGCATCTGTTGACAAAAATCAGGATATCCTCATCACCCTTACGTACAAAGCCTATAAGGTCGTTATCAGAATAGATAAAGTGCATTCTTCCTCTTATAAAAGCGGGATTTTCTCGTCTTATGCGGCTAAGCTCGGTTGTATAGGCAATAAGCTCCTTATCCTCGTTTCCCCACGGATAGCAGCGTCTGTTGAATGGGTCTTTGTAACCCTCGAGACCTGCCTCATCGCCGTAGTATATGCACGGAACTCCTGTTATGAAAAACATAAGGGCAAATGCTGTTTTCAGCATATTTTTTCCACGGTTGTATTCTTCTGGTGAAAGTTGGCGTTCAGCCATCCAGTCTTTGCTTTTGCCGTCGCAGTTTTCGCCGCCGAAACGGTTTATAGCACGTTCTATGTCGTGTGTCGAGACAAAATTCATAAGAACATCGGCTGTTTGTTTTGGATAATTTTCGAGTATTGTCATAACCGAGTTTATAAAATTCTCAGCACTGTCACCTTTTGTGTAATTTATAATTGCCTCACGGAAAGGATAATTCATAACAGAGTCAAGCTGATGTCCGAGAAGATAGCGGCGTTTGACCCCATAGCTTTCCTTATTTGAAGCGTCTTCCCAGACCTCACCGATTATAATTTTTTCACTGCCGTGTTTCTTTACGCATTTATTCAGGTTCTCTATAAACTCATCAGGAAGCTCATCGGCGACATCAAGTCTATAGCCTGCCGCACCAAGGCTTATCCAGTAGTCGAGCACCCCGCCGTCTCCACAGATATACTCTGTATATTTAGGATTTGTCTCAACAACATTTGGCAGAGTATCTATTCCCCACCAAGCCTCATATTCATTCGGGTAATTTATGAATGTATACCAATCATAATAAATACTGTCTTTTGAATTGTATGCACCAACCGTGTCATAGCGTCCGAACTTATTGAAATAAATGCTGTCGGCACCGGTATGAGAGAATACTCCATCAAGAATAACTGATATTCCAAGCTTTGATGCGTCTTCACAAAGGCATCTGAAGTCTTCATTCGTACCAAGACACGGGTCGACTTTCATATAATTTGCTGTATTGTACCTGTGATTCTCATGCGATTCAAAAATAGGGTTAAGATAGATGCAGGTGACACCAAGCTGTTTCAGATATCCAAGTTTTGAGCGTATTCCCTCAAGGTCGCCTCCAAAGTAATCGTTATTCCACACATGACCATGTTCATCCGGTTTATAGTAAGGAGTTCCGCCCCAGTCGTCACGAATTATTCTGCCATATGGTAATTCGCCGTGTTCTTTACCGCTCTTGCAGAATCTATCCGGAAAAATCTGATACATTACGCCTCCCTTGAGAAAGTCAGGCGTAACGTAGCTTTTGCTGCATACGGTCAGCTGAAACAGATCTCCGTCGTCGATATTTCCGTAATGACAGTTTTTCTTCTTTATATAATGTCTGTAACCGCAGCTCATATATGAAAAATAGTAATAATGAACTCCGGAATATTTCGCCGAAAAAACAGTGGAATATACGCTGCACTCTTCTTCGTCGCCAATTTTGGTCATATTCAGAAATCTCTCCTTGAAGCCGTTCCTGAACAGAACAAGCACAGGCGGAAATTCCAATGTTACCGATTTTGGCATTCTTATTGTAAATCTGCAAGGCTGGTTGGTTTTTATTGCTCCGAATCTTGATTTATAGTCAGCGTCCCAGCTGTCGAAAATAGGTTTCACGACAAACACTCCTTAAAAGAGATACTTAATTCAGTCATGCAGTCTGTTGGCTCCGCAGCAAGCCGCAGACGATGTTCACCGCCTTTCGGGCGGCGAACATAGGGGCTTAGTCGAAAGGAATAACATTCAATTCAAAAGCTACTTTACCGACTAAGCCCTCTGCTTGCGTACGCAAGCCGTCTGCGGCTCAAAGCGGAGCTTTTTCAAACAGAAATTGTTCTCACGGAAAAATCCATGAGAACAGCTTCATAGAGTAACTGCCTGTATGCAGTATAATCTTATTGTAAGTTATTTAAGATGCCATATATTCTTTGCGTACTCATTAACTGCACGGTCGGCAGAAAAAATACCTGCACCTGCGATATTATTGAGTGACATTTTAGTCCATTTCTTAGTATCATTATAGCATTCCGAACTGAACTGCTGAGCTTTTCTATATGAGTCAAAATCTGCAAGAACCATATATGGGTCCTGATTTTTGAGTGAATTTGCAACATCATTGAAAGTGCAGCCATTAATGCCACTGTACATTCTGTTGATACATTCTCTGATTACAGGGTTATTGTCATAATAATACTCAGGATTGTAACCCTTTGCCTTAAGCTCATTGACTTCTTCGGTTTTCATACCGAAGATTATGATGTTATCCCAGCCGGCAGCTTCACCGATTTCGATGTTAGCACCGTCGAGTGTGCCGATAGTAATAGCACCATTGAGCATAAGCTTCATATTACCTGTACCGGAAGCCTCTGTACCTGCAAGTGAAATCTGTTCTGATATATCACTTGCCGGCATAAGAATTTCTGAAAGTGTTACGCAGTAATTTTCAAGGAAGTAAACTGAAAGTTTCTTTGAAATCTTCGGATTCTTTCTGATTTCCTCGGAAATTGCCCAGATAAGCTTTATAATCTGCTTTGCAAGGTAGTATCCTGGAGCTGCCTTAGCTGCAAAGATGTAAGTTTTAGGAGTAAAATCAGCATCAGGATTGTTAAGCAGATAATTGTAGTCGGCAAGGATATTCATAACATTAAGGTGTTGTCTTTTATATTCGTGCAGACGTTTTACCTGAACATCAAATATGCTGTCTGTATCGATTTTGAACTGACTTGAATTTTTCACAAATTTAGCAAACTGTTCCTTATTCTGCTTTTTAATTTTTGCAAGTCTGTCAAGAACTGAAGAATCATTTACAAATTCTCTGAGCTTAATAAGCTCTGAGCCGTCTTTAAGGAACTTGTCTCCGATTTTCTCACGCAGAAGCTGTGTAAGACCCGGATTCGACTGATAAAGCCATCTTCTGTAAGCAATACCGTTTGTTACGTTTTTGAACTTTTCAGGTGTAGCTTCGTACTCATCGTGGAATACAGATTCCTTAATGATTTCGGAATGGAGCTTTGATACGCCATTTACGCTGTGTGAAGCAGCAACGCAGAGTGTTGCCATATGAATTTTGTTGTCCTTTATAATCGACATCTGAGTTGTTTTTGCACTGTCGTTTCCGTTAGTTTCCATAAGTTCACGGCAGTAGCGGTTATTGATTTCAACGATAATGGAGAAAATTCTCGGAATTATGTGTTTAACGAGGTTCACGTCCCATTTTTCGAGAGCTTCAGCCATAACGGTATGGTTTGTGTAAGCAAAGGTATGAGTAACGATATCCCATGCTTTTTCCCATGAATATCCGCAGTCATCAAGAAGGATACGCATAAGCTCAGGAATTGCAAGAGTCGGGTGAGTATCATTGATATGGATAGCAACCTTTTCGTGAAGGTTATCGAGTGTGCCATAAACCGACATATGTGTATTTACGATATCGCCGATAGCTGCCGCACACATAAAGTACTGCTGACGAAGACGAAGTGATTTACCTTCAAGATGATTATCGTTAGGATAAAGCACCTTTGAGATAGCATTCGCAACGGAATTCTGTGCAAGAGCGCTTGCATAATCGCCGCTGTTGAATTTAGCCATATCGAAGCTTGGAGCCTGAGCCTTCCAGAGACGAAGCACAGAAACGCCCTCACTTCCGTAACCGGAAACGTACATATCATAAGGGATTGCGACAACCGTGCTGTAATTGACGTGAGAAATATGGTGATACTGTTTATCCCAATATTCCTGCAAATCTCCCTCAAAATGGACATCAATAGCAAGCTCCGGTCTTGGGTCAAGCCATACAGAGCCACCCGGGAGCCAGTTATCAGGGAACTCAGTCTGCCAGCCGTCCTCAAGCTTCTGCTGGAAGATACCGAACTCGTAGCAAATTGAGTGACCCATAGCAGGAAGAGCCTGAGTAGCCAGAGCGTCAAGGTAGCATGCAGCAAGTCTGCCAAGACCGCCATTGCCAAGACCTGCATCAGGTTCATAGTCGTAAATTTTTTCGAGATTTATACCATAATCGCCGAGCATTTTTCTGATATCATCGGCAATTTCGAGGTTATATATACTGGTTTTCAGAGAGCGACCCATAAGGAACTCCATAGACAGGTAATATATCTGCTTTCCGCCGACCGAATGTGTATGGTTGATAAAAGATTGTCTTTTCTTTTTAAGGATATCGACAATAGCTGCTGAAAGTACCTGATATACCTGCTTATCAGAAGCTTCTTCAGGGGAAACGTTATAAATTTCCTGTAAATTTTCGAGGAAATCAGCTCTTACCTTTTCCATTAACGGGTTAGAGGGTGTAATGCTGTTTTTTTCTGTTGCCATGTTTTTTCTCCAATCTCCGGTGAAACAGGGAACAACTGAAACTGATTCAACCGGTTTGCATAAGTTTGAGTATACACTTGATACTACGGCAAAATACAATAAAATTCAACGCATTTATAAATGTTTGCATTTTTAAGGCAAAATGAATAAGGCTGATGAAATTTATTTTATTTTGTCATAGTGTCAAGTATAGTGTTGCCTGAGAGGGCATAAATTTTCACACATTTCTGACTATTATTATTATACAACATTCTTTAGAATTTTGCAATTGCTTTTTTATACAAATATCATTGCAATATCGAGTAAAATAGCCAAATTTTCACAGTATTTCGTTTATTTTTTCACAATGTTGGTATACATTTATACAAATCGTATTACTATTGAAAATTATTATCAAATCATTTTCTTTTTATTTTCTCTTGACATTTTCCGAAAATGTGTTAAAATGTATTAAGAGTATTTCAAAAAATTTTTTTGACTATTCATATTGTACTGCTGATATGGCTCAGCTGGTAGAGCAGCTCATTCGTAATGAGCAGGTCTGTTGAAAAAATGAATATTTGCTAATGTAGCACAGTGGTAGTGCAGCGCATTCGTAATGCGCAGGTCGCCGGTTCAAATCCGGCCATTAGCTCCAAGAAACCGCATAACCACGCACTTTTTAGTGTGTGGTTATTGCTTTATCCGAACAAAGAATTTTGAAAATGGTACTTTGGTACTTACAAGATTTATTTTGCTCTGTGATATTTTTTTCGTGAATTGCATTACTTACAGTACTGTGGTACTTATTTGGCACTTATAAACGAAAAAACAATGCGGTCAGGATTTCTCCCAACCGCATTAGCCTTATTATGCCGAATGATTTTCGCTTGTTTTTTTAAAGATTACATCATCAAGCGCCTCGGCTGCCATTTCATCTGCCATTCTGAAAACGTGTGAATAAATATTACTCGTTGTAGCAGCGCAAGCGTGTCCTAATCGCTTTGATACCGCATTAAGCGGCACACCATTCATTACAAGGATAGAAGCTGACGTATGCCTAAGTGAGTGTAGCGGAATATGACGCAGACCATTCTGCTGATTAAACCTTGCAAACCACTTTGACACTGAGGATGGATGAAGCGGAACGCCTAAATCGTTCGTAAACACCCTTTTACTCTCACACCATTGATTACTACACTTGTGCTGCTGTTCCTTTTGCCATTCATTGTAATCGTTGATTAGTCCTATGACGTGTGACGAAATCTTAATAGCTCTGACCGATGTCGCTGTTTTGGGTGTATCCTCATAAACTCCTGTTTCCTGTGTATATAAGACATTGCGTTTAATACGAATTACATTGTGTTCAAAATCTATGTCCTCCCACGACAAACCGCACATTTCTCCACGACGTATTCCGGTGAACAAGAGAAGCTGTATTGCTGTTCTGAACGGTTGAGGTGCTGTCTGCAATGTATTAAGAAGCTTTGTCGTTTCTTCCTCATCAAGATAATCCGCTTCGTGTTTGTTGACTTTTGGTGGCTTAACTCTTGTGCACGGATTTATCGGAATTATATTCTGTAAAACTGCGAACGAACAAATTGATGAGATTAAAGCGTGATAACGCTTTACGGTACTTGGAGAAATTGTATTCCTGTCCGTTTCCTTGAATACTTTCTTATATTCCAATCCAAGCGTTTCGCATATTTTTTTGGCACATTCTACCGAAATTACGTCGCCTTTAAGCAGTTTGTGTATCGTTGCTATCGAAACGTTGGATTTTTCCGCAAGCTCATTTTGTGATATTCTTGGCTTTTCACATTTTTGCCCATTGTGGACATTGATATAATTCCTGAAATCTTCGTCGCTGTGACAAGTTACATTACAACCGATTTTTTGTTCAAGAAGCATATTATAAAATGTGTTCAGATTATGTGGCTGTAATTTTCCGATACTGATGTGACCTATTGCAGGAAGCACAACTTTTAACATCTTCTTGTAGCTCACAAGCGTAGTTCTTTTCAAATTATTCTCTGCATAGTCAGTAAACCACATTTCAGATAAATCCGTAAAGCGAATATTCTCATCAACGCACTGTCCTTGCTTACATTTCTGTTCAAAGAGTACTGCCTGTCGATTTAATTCTTTCTTAATCTGATTTTTTGTCATATCCAATGGCGGTGTCCAAGTCATTGTTTTTGATAATTGTTTCCCATTAATGTCGTATCCCATTGAAACTTTAATTCTGTAACTGGTCACATCCCCTTTTTTATTCTTTCTTTCAATTATTCCAGCCATAATAAAACCCTCCTTAAGTGTAAATAAATTTGTGTAAAATAAATTCCTCTGCGCAAGCCTTATAATTATTCATCAAGCCAACCCAGCGGAGCATATCGGTGTTCTTCATTTCCTCGGTCAGACCATCAGCTGCTACCATACCTTTTATAATACGGTCAAGATATTCATTCGCTGTTCTGTCGGTCTCCGCAAGATGCTCGTCCAATGTTCCCTTTATCAGCAACGCCTGATATAATGAGTTATGGTTCTCTCTAAGATATTTCTTGCGAAGCCTTCCGTATTTGCCGATAGGCTCTGTCTGAGCGACTTTAAGGTTCGGCAGATAAGTTTCCGTAGCCTCATCAAGTACATAATCAATGCCGTTTTCCGTAATTTTCTTTGCAAGTTTCATAGGTGTACCCCCCTTAGTTTTAAAAGACTCATTTTCATATCGCTTTAGCGCTTTAAAGCGATTATACACGCATTTTATCTGTTTGTCAAGAGGTTACGGAAATATCGGCTTTTTTGATACTTTTATGCGTTGGTTTTGTGCATAAGTAACCGCAACAAACGTTGCAATAACCTCTGCACATATTTTATCATTCCAACTCTCCGCTACGCTTTCTCTGCTGTTCTCTGACAAGCATTTTCGGAGCAACCGCTTCAAGATTTTTCTTCACATCCCTGAACTCTTTCAGCGTATCCTTTCGGGTGAAATAATCAATGCTCAATTCCTGTTTCTGTTCGTCGAGCCTGTCATATTCTTTTTTCAAAGAAGCCATACTCGGCAGCTTGTTATCGTGAATATACGGCTGTAATTCTTTCAGCGCCGCCTTGTATAAAACTTTCTGTGCATCGTTCTTGCGCTCCTTGTTGTCACGGAAAGTCTGAATGTTTTTCATAACAGCGTCAAGCTCTTTCAGCCTTGCTTCAACGGGTTTCAGCTTATCCCTTGCGGAAGTCATTTCCGACAAGAATTTCTGCTCCATACCGTCCAAGTCGGAAAGCGTTCGCACGTTCTTTTCTGTAAGAAAATTCATCATCGCCGCCATAGCTTTCAGATTGTGTATCTGACACCACTGCGTATAACCTCTGCTCTGACCGCACTTGATATTGTTCTGAATATCAATGATGACGTTTGCCTTGTATGGCTTGTAAAGCCCCTGTATGCGTAGCTTCAGTGCCTCAACGGAATAATCCTCGCCGAGCGTCTTTGAACGAATGAATTTTTCCTGCCCCTCGCCGCAAAAAGAAAGATACTTGCCCTCTTTGATACGATAATTCTGACCTCCCATCCTTTTCAGAAAATCGTTATAGCTCTCTGCGTACAAAAGCTGTTCGTCAATCGTGCGACGTAGCTTTGTTTTCCACGAGATGCCCTTGCTGTCGGCTGTGTATTCAAAATAGCTTTTTCCTTTATCCTTGCTTGGTGAAATAACGGACAAGCCGAAATCACTGCAAAGCACATCGCTGATGCGGCGGATAAAGAAATAGCTCTGCGGAGTGCTGTTGTATTTCATATTGTCAACGAAACTGACGGAGTTGAAAATGATGTGATTGTGAATATGCCCCTTGTCAATGTGTGTGCTGATGACATATTCATATTTGCCTTTGAGAAATTTCTCGCAAAGCTTCTCGCCAATTTCGTGTGCCGTCTTAAAATCTGTTTCGCTTGGTGCGAACGACTGTATCAGATGATAAGCAAGAATTCCGTTCTCCTTGCAGGCTTTCTTCTTTGTGAAGCCAAACTCCATATCCGCAAATTCGGGAGAACAGGCGAACGACGAAACGGTCTGCCCGTCAAGTGTTTTCTTTGGATTAACAATATAGTCGAGTGCTTTTTTCAACGTAGATTTAATAGGATGGATTTTTGTAATTGCCATATTTCCTCCTGCTTTTTCTTAATTTCTGCAATGTCATCAGCGTAAATAATCCCTGTGGAATTTGCTCTTGCGGCTATCTGATTGATGTTTCTGCCAATAGCGGAAAGCTCGGCGTTCATTTCTTTAATATAAGTGTAGTCCGCATTTATCAGATACCCGTCCATCGAGATTTTTCTGAGATAGATGGACATATTCGTAAGTCCCACAAGCTCCATTCGCCTTTGGATAACCGCCTTTTCCTCGGCGGTAACAAAGAAGCGTACCAGAATATTTCGGTCACGTTTTACCATAGGTTTTTCCTTTCTTTTTCGGCAGTATTGCCGAATATTCATAAGGGTCTGGGATATCCCAGCAAGCTGATTTTGTGGCACTGTAGCCACAAATCATATGCTTGCTGTCAACCAACCTTACCCCGCAGGGTTTGAACTGCTTTTTCAAGCTATGACGTTTCTTTTCCTCGCTTTGAAGCGTATTTTCTGCATTCGATAATAACAGCTCTGTAACTCTGCTTGCATTCTTCTCTGCAATGACGGCACAGAATATTGTAATTTCTGCGCCCATTTTCAGAGAGAAAGAAACTCCATTCGAGCTTGTTGCGCTTGCTCATTCTCGGCATAAATTCTCCTTTCCGACCTAATGTGACACGTGACAAGCGTGACTGGCGTGACACCTGTGACAATCATCTGTCCCGTCCGTCACGTTTGTCACGTCTGTCACGTGTCACGCCGACAACGGATTGACTTCATAAATCAGACCGCCACTATCACTAATCTGACGGATATAGCCGCTATCTGTGAGCAGTTGCAACGGCTCTGACATCTGCGTGACATTCCTGAATTTCCTGCACATACGCAATAATTCTCTGCTATTGGTTTTTACAACACCATTGGCTTTCAGCTTGTTCAGAATATATTCAGCGTCCTCCGTCACACTGTCGGCTCCCATAACCCCATACGCATAACGGGCTTGCTGTTTGTAATAGTCGGCAATGTCAATCGCCTGTCCGAGCGTCAGAAGTTCTACCACTCTGCTCTCCGGCGGAACATTATCCTGAACAGCTTTGATACAATGAAGCAGACCGCACAAGCGTAAAATCAAACCGTGATATTTACCGCCCCAATCCTGACATTCCGCAAAGTCAATAAGTAGCTTTGGCTCTATGGCGGTGTCATAATATTTTGCAAATTCCGCCTTTGCCTCTGCCGTAAAATGCAAGATTACTTCTTCGGCATTGTTTTTGCTGTACTTGATATTCAAAGCTGAATACACAAGCCTGTTGTAGCTCTCTGTAAATTTGTCATTCACCATTTCCGTTTCATATTTACGGCTACCGACATTCGATTTCGGAAAGCAGTATAGAAATCTCGCTATCATACCGCTTGCACGGAACACTTGGTTTGCAAAAAGTTCTCCTAAAATATACGGCTGACCGCAAAGGCATATCGACAAATACGGACGGTTCAGATAAATCGGTGAAGCATTGCAGCGGTCTTTCTGATAGCTCTCTCCGCCCCAACATTTCAGAAATAGGTCGAGGTTTGGAATGCCGTTGCAGTATCGTCCGCCGAAATTCTTGAACACACCTGCCTCCGCCGAAATCATCAGCATTGTATCATTATCCTGTAATAGTCCTACAAGAGCTTCGGGAGTAACATCATCAACGCATACTCTTTTGAAGCAGGCACAAGGTTTTTCGTCAAGCTCGGCTTTCTTTTTTGCAATCTCCTCTGCTGAAATATCCTCGCTTTTCTCCATTCGCTCAATCTCTGCCGACATCTTGTTGCGTTTCTCCTGTGACAGATATATCTGCTCTCTGTTGGAGTTATTATAGTCATTGGAGAATGTGACAAATGGCTCTTTCACGAGTTTCATAACCGGCGACTTTCGTTCCGACGGCTCTGCAAGTGTCAGAGAATAAAGCGTTATAGGCTCGGTATGGTCTGGCTTGCCCTCCATTCGATATACGCCCGAAAAGCAATGCGACAATGCCGACAGAATTGCCGTACCTGCCATTGCAACGTCGGTTGAAGTTGACTCCGCTATCCCTACTGCCATAGCTTGCGGAACAATCGGCAGACAGCTTATCGGAAACGGCGGTAAGCTTGATTTATCGCTACGCAATGGTTTCGGCACGTTCCAAAGGCTGTGTGAGTTTTCGTTTAAGTTCATTGAGTAAATTCCTCCTCTCGTTCATAAATTCCGTCCTCTCCTCTTTACTGCCCGAAATGAAAATATCGCAGTAAAATTCGTATTCGGTAAGGTGCTGCAAGCTCTCTGCGAACAGCGGATGAAACGGCTCGTTGGGTGATTTCGGTGCAAGTTCTGTTCGGGCGGAACGTAGCAAGTGGCAATAATCGCAGAGAATGCGGAATGCCTCCTGTTCTCTCTGTCGCTCTCCGATAACCGTGAGCTTGGTTTTGATAGACGGCTTTTCTTTGCAGTGTACTTCCGCAATACCGAAATCGGCAGCGAGTTTTTGTGCTGCTTCCGCCTGTGATATTCCGAAAAGCCCTGCCGTGAAAGCGGTCACATCTCCGCAGGCACTGCAACCGAAGCAGTAATAATGGTCGGCATACAGTTTCATTGACGGACTGCGGTCATCGTGGAAAATGCAAGCGGTCATTCCGTTTCTGCTGTCAATGCAGTAGTGTTCGGCAACGGTACGCAGGTCAAGCTGTTCCTTGACGGTTTCGTAAATACTCAAGCTGCATTACCTCCTCCGAAAACAGCGGCGTAAAGAGCCTCCTCAGAAATGAGATACTTCTTTCCCGCCATAAAGCACGGAAGCTGTCCGGACTTACACATCTGACGGATACGGTACTCAGTAAGACCTTCAATGAGCTGTGCTGCTTCTTTGATTGTTAAAACCTTTTTCTTTTCTGTCATAGTTATGACCTCCTAAAATGAAATTCGGCATTCCTGCCGACATCCGCCGAAGCGGTATGTATGGAAGCAGCACGGATTATTTAATTGTAAAGGTGCTGAAAAATGCCCTCTACTTTTAAAGGCAAAAAAATGAGGGGTGGAAACCTGAAATCTGATTTTTATATAATAATTCTCCCTTCTTCACAAAAATAGTGATGATAATTAGGTAGAAATGCCAATGCAAAATACCCCTCACTTTTAAAGCCGAAAAATATGATGAGTGGGCGAAAAAATTTTTGGCATAGAAAAAGCCGTCTGATTTCTCAAACGGCTCACGAGTGGATATGCAATTTTAATGTAGCGTTTCGGGGCATATTTGGCATTAAATACCCCTTTGCGTTGGCTGTCGGAACAGCTATGGTGGTGTGGGTAGGATAGTTATATCCCCGCGGCAGAAACGATGAAATGTGCAGTTTTGGTACATAACGGTCAACCTCCTTTCAGGCATAAAATAAGGCAAATCGTGAATTTCACGACTTGCCCAAAAAACTATGATTTCTGTTGCAAATTGACAAAAAGTGTGTTATACTATTAAGTGATTTATGGCGATTTTTCGCTGAATGCAGGCTACCATTGTTTTAAATGCCGATTGATGTGCTAAATGCAGCCTGTGCAGCGACTGTGTTAGGGATGACTTTTTATCTTCGTATTCGGATACGATAGATTTCTCAAAACTATGTATATCAGAGGCTTCGTCAGAAGCCTCTTTTTCTGCATTTGCAGGTGTTCCGTCTATCCTGATAACAGGATTTTTCTTTCTTCCATCAAGTTCAATGGTTGTGGACGCTTTTTTCTGAGGAGCATAACGGTAATGCCATACATAGTGACGATTTTCAACGCTAATCGACGATACCATTTCGTCAAGCAAATCGCTACTCAGCTCAGTATTCTTCATATTAACCATATCATAAAGAGCTTTTGACACAGAAGCCATATCGAACATACAATTCTCTACGATGTCCTGATGTTCTTCCACATTGTTCTTCTGCTCTTTCAGCTTTTGTAGTTCAGAGTTGTACTCAGCTTTCATTTCGGCAAATTCTTCTTGGGTAATACCGCCGTCCGTATAAAGATTGATAAGGCTCTTGATACGTTTTTCAGTCTTTTCAATTTGCGTGTCCATAAATGCTTGGCTTTTGTGTGTGCTTTTTTGAGTAGCCGCAAGGTAATACTTCTGAATATAGTTCAATGCGGTCATTAAATCGTCCGCCTTGCTTTTCCAAGCTTCATTAAGGAAATATTTCGCCATAAGGTCAAGCTTCCACTCGGTTATCGGTGCTTCATCACAATAACCCTCTGTATCCAGACCGAGCTTTGCTTTAGAGGAAGCCTTACCATAGTTCACTTGATTGTAACAAACAAAGTTATAAGTGACATTACCGTCCTTATCCTTATGATAACGGTTTTTTCTGAATGTTGAACCGCAGGAACAACGGAGTTTCTTAACCCACATACTGCTTGATGACCTGCGACATTCATTCTGAGCATCGCCATCTCGAACAACGGTATATTTTTTCTTGCCTTTCATAATCGCCTGACATCTGTCCCACTGTTCCTCGGAGATAATCGGCTCAAAATTGCCCTTAACGCACACATACGTTTCATCATCGTGGTTCTGAATACGCTTCTGTTCAAGGTAATTATTGCTGTACGACTTATAATAACCGATGTATCCCTTATAAGTAACGTTCTTTAGGATTTTGCTGATGTTAGTGGCACACCATTTCGTTTTGCCCATAGCTGTCAG
>JALCDN010000015.1 GCA_022641595.1 Ruminococcus sp.
GTTGTTTAAGTATCTGTTGTTTTGTAGCCTCATCTCCGTCGAATGAGATGGTTATTCTTGAAAATTCGCTTGATTCTGTTTCACCGACTGTAAGGCTGTTGATGTTGAAACCTCTTCTTGTGAACATACTTGAAACTCGTGTAAGAACGCCTGATATATTGGAAACGAGGATAGCGATAACAAATCTTTCCATTATTTTTCGTCCTCCTTGATTTCAGTAATAATGTCGTCGATAGAGCCGCCCGGCGGAAGCATAGGGAGAACAAATTCATCGCAGTCAACTGAGCAGTCGATTACAGAAGGGCCATCATTTGAAAATGCCTTTTTGAAAGCGTCGGCAAATTCCTGAGTAGTCTCTGCTTTGAAGCCTTTTGCACCGAAAGCCTCAGCAAGCTTTATGAAATTAGTTTTTCTGTTGAGTGTGGTATTGGAGTAGCGTTTGTCGAAAAACAATGTTTGCCATTGTCTTACCATACCGAGAACACCGTTATTCATAATAACTATTACCAAAGAGCAGTTCTGAGATACAGCAGCTGCAAGCTCGTTGAGGTTCATACCGAAGCTGCCGTCGCCTGTAACGAGAACAGTTTTGCAGCCTGTAGCGACATTTGCGCCTATAGCAGCACCCATACCGAAGCCCATAGTACCGAGCCCTCCGCTTGATATAAACTTTCTTGGTTTCATAAACGGATATCTTTGAGCAGTCCACATCTGGTGCTGACCTACATCTGTAACAATAACTGTATTTTCATCAGCCCCACTACTTATTATATCAATGATATTATAAGGTGTCAATGCCTTTGAGGTCTTTATCATAGCATTTTCATCATTTTTGAGTTGTGATATTCTCTGCTGCCACTCTGAATTTTTCTGAGAATCAATCATAGCTGTAAGGCGGCTAAGAGAATCTTTTACATCGCCTTGTATTCCGAGATAAACCGGAATGTTTTTTTCAAGCTCGGCATCGTCTATATCAATGTGGATAATCTTAGCATTTACAGCGAATTTGCTTTTATTTCCGGTAGCTCTGTCGCTGAATCTTGCACCTGCTGCAATAATCAGGTCAGCTTCGTTCTGAGCCATTGATGAAGCGTAATGACCGTGCATACCCTGCATACCGAGAAAACGTGGATTTGAAGTCGGAACGGCAGAAATGCCCATCATACTGCAACCGATATAAGCATCGGCTTTTTCTGCAAGAGCCATTACCTCGTCCGATGCACCTCCGGAAATAACGCCGCCACCGCAGTAGATATAAGGTTTTTTAGCCTGGGCTATCATTTTGGCTGCTTCAAGAAGCTGAGAATTGTCAGCGGTAATTTTTTCAAAAGCCGGAGCAACAGTCTGAAGTTGAAAATCGCATTTATTGACCTGAACGTCCTTTGGAATATCAACAAGAACAGGACCGGGACGACCTGATTTAGCTATTCTGAAAGCGAGTCTGAGTGTATCTGCAAGCTTGCTTACGTCCTTAACGATAAAATTATGTTTGGTTATAGGCATAGTTATGCCGATTATATCGACTTCCTGAAAGCTGTCCCTGCCGATAAGGCTACACGGAACGTTACCGGTGATAGCAACAAGCGGAACTGAGTCAAGATGAGCCGTAGCGATACCTGTTACAAGGTTTGTAGCACCCGGGCCTGATGTGGCGATTACAACGCCAACCCTGCCTGTAGCTCTTGCATAGCCGTCAGCAGCGTGGGCAGCACCCTGTTCGTGTGCTGTCAGTACATTTGTTATACGGTCGCTGTGTTTATAGAGTTCATCGAACAGATTGATAACCTGACCGCCCGGATATCCGAAAACGGTGTCACAGCCCTGTTCGATCAAGGTTTCAACAACTATTGCTGCACCTGATAAATTCATAATCAAAATCAAATCCTTTACAATTTACTTTGTGGCACATATTGCCGATACATTCTGTTGATGCAGTTTAACGACAGAATTACAAAGTTACTTTATTAACAAAACAGACCTTCGACAAATGCCGAAGGTCTGTAAGTATATATGCCTTATGGTATCAAACTATGTCATACATAATTCTGATGATATCAAAGCAGTTACTTATAGTTTACAACAGCATGGTAATAAAGCATATCCGGTAATTCTGTCGCTGAGGACTCGACCGTCGATGCTGCTAATAATGACAAAACCAATATTAATGACCGATTTCATTATTACCACTCCTTTGCTGTACTTATAATATAAATATAGCACCTTACCGCATTAAAATCAATAAGTATCGGTACATTTTTACACAAATTACATTATATTTGAGTTTTCAACATCTGATTTTGTCGATTTTTGCTTATAATTTTCCGATTTAAGCATAATATTCACAGCACTTACAAGTGCTTTTGCAGACGATGTAAAGATATCAGTATCAATTCCTGTACCCCAGTACAAAGCTTTGCTTCCGTCTGAAATGGCAACATATGAGACTGCCTTTGAAGTCGAACCTATTTCCAAAGCGTGTTCAGTGTAAGTTTCAATTGTATATTTTCTGCCTACATAAGAAATAATTGCGTTGCTGACAGCGTCGAGACGACCGTTTCCTACGTCATTTACAACAGCATTCTTACCATTGTATTTCATTGTTACAGAAGCCTCTATGCCGTTTCTCTGCACGAAATGTATTTCGTTGACGCACACAGGCGAATCAAGATTGATATAATTCTCTTTGAAAATTTTGAAAATTTCGTCGGGGTGAAGCTCTTTGTGCATTTTATCGGATACGTCTTTTATGTGATATCCAAAAACCTCACGCATTTTTCTTGGAAGATTAAATCCATAGCGTGTTTCCATAAGGTAACCTATACCGCCCTTACCGGACTGACTATTTATTCTGATAACATCGGTCTCGTAGGTTCTTCCGACATCTGATGGGTCTATTGGCAGATACGGAACTGTCCAGCGGCTGCATTTTTTCTCATCACGCCACTTCATTCCCTTTGCTATTGCGTCCTGATGTGAGCCGCTGAACGCTGCAAAAACAAGCTGACCACTGTACGGCTGACGCTCGTAAACGTGCATTCCCGTAACCTTTTCGTATATATCGGCAATTTCTGGAATATTTGAAAAGTCAAGCTGTGGATCTACTCCCTGTGAATACATATTCATTCCAAGAACTATGATGTCAACATTACCTGTGCGTTCACCGTTTCCGAAAAGAGTGCCTTCAACCCTCTGAGCACCCGCAAGAAGTCCCATTTCGCTGTCCGCAACAGCACATCCTCTGTCGTTATGAGGATGAATTGATATAATTACGTTTTCACGATACTTTATGTTATCGCATATGTATTCAACCTGATTAGCATAGATATGCGGCATAGAAAGTGAAACCGTTACAGGAAGATTAATAATAACCATGTCATTTTCAGTAGGTTTCCATATATCGAGAACAGCATTGCACACTTCAAGTGCAAATTCCGGTTCAGTACCTGTAAAGCTCTCCGGAGAATATTCAAACCTGAAATTTCCCGCTGTCTTTTCACGATACTGCATACAAAGCTTTGCACCTGAAACTGCGATTTCCTTTATTTCCTCACAACTTTTTCTGAAAACCTGTTCACGCTGTGCAACGGAGGTTGAATTATAGAGATGTACTATTGCATTTTTTGCACCTTTAAGAGCTTCAAATGTTTTGGCAATAATGTGTTCTCTTGACTGAGTAAGAACCTGTATTGTGACGTCATCGGGAATCATATTCTTTTCAATAAGAGTGCGGCAGAACTGATATTCGGTTTCGGAGGCAGCAGGAAAGCCTATTTCTATTTCCTTAAAGCCAACCTTGACAAGAAACCTGAAAAATTCGAGCTTTTCCTCAAGGCTCATCGGTGTAATAAGAGCCTGATTACCGTCTCTGAGGTCAACGCTGCACCATATCGGAGCCTTATCAATATACGATTTTTCAGTCCATTTCATAGCAGTTTTTGGAGCTTCAAAAAACTGTCTTGAATACTTTTCAAAATTTTTCATAGTAATTTCCTTTCCCGAACGAATTTGCAAAAATGGTATTGCAAATTTGTTCATATCGGTTGTTTGGTGTCTGTTGTTGATGCTGTGAAGCGTATTGAAAAACGGACATAAAAAAAGTCTCTTTTATGCTAAGCATAAAAGAGACGAAGAAGCTTATAAATATCTCCGTGGTACCACTCTTAATTGACATAAAAAAATATGTCCACTCAATCGCATCATCATACAATGTGCCTCTCTATAACGGGAGAAACCGTTCAAGCCTAATTACACTCTGATTACGAATAGTGTTTTCAGCCGACTGCTCAGGGAGGAGCTATGACTCACGACATTCTGCTGTCTTGCACCAAACGACAGCTCTCTGAAAAAATGAAAATGAGCTTTATTTCCCATCATTGCATTTACTAATTTAAATTATACTGCTTTTTTCCAATTTGTCAAGTAGTCTATTCAAATTTACTTAGTTTTTTTATCGTCTTCTGTATTTCCTGAAGCATTCTGAGCCTTAAGCAGGTCACGGATTTCGATAAGAATTTCCTGTTCCTTTGATGGCTTAGGCGGTTCGGCAGGAGTCTTCTTGACAAGTGCGTTCATAGCCTTTACTACAAGGAATATGCAGAATGCGATTATAATGAAATTGATTACAGCCTGTAGAAATGCACCATAATAAACTACCGGAGGTTCATCTGTAAGGCTCCATGGAATTGTAAAACTTAAATTACTGAGATTTATACCGCCAATAACTCCGCCGAGGATAGGCATAAGCACATTATTTACAAGTGCATTGACTATAGCTGTAAAAGCTGAGCCCATAATCAAACCTACAGCGAGGTCGATAACATTTCCTCTTGCAATAAACTTTTTAAATTCGTCGAAAAAATTCTTCATTTTAGCAGCTCCTAATAAAATATTTCTTGATACGTCTTGTAGTATCATTCAGTGTCCTATAATTCCGGCAGTGTCGGGATTACGGGCGGGTCATTTTTGACCTTCTTTTTTGCCTGCATATGTTCCGGAAGTTCAATTGCGTCTATTTCGTCAATGTACACCTTCTTTTTTGGGAGTGCCTCAACAGCGTGGTCAGCCGTACCCATTATTGCCTCAACGTGTTCATGCTCGTAAGTCTCAAGTTCCTCAGGATTTGCACTGTCACTTTTTGACATAATAACATTCGGAGCTTTTTTTACAAACTGTTCAAGCTCGTCAGCATTTTCCTGATCAGTGACTTTCATTTTGACCTTTGATTTTTCAGTCACGTTTTCCTGAAGTTTTGAAGCGTCAACAACATCAGTAGCGTTCATATATTTTTTGTTAAGCTCACTTGCCATATTTGGGGCAAGCTCGTTGGCATCAGCCTGTGGAGCGGCTTTCATATATTTATTTGCTTTTTTTTCCTGATGTTTTTCGAGTGCTGAAACGTCAAGGTTTGAAGCTGAGACCTCATTCATATCGTGATTCCGTGACTTTGGCTTGCTAAAAAAGTCGTTATCGTCATCATCGTCTTTGGCTTTTGAAGCGTCGCCTTGTGCTGAAGCGGTTTCAGGGGTTGCAGGTAGTGGATTTTGTGGTGTTTGCTTCACTGTCTGCGGATTTGGATTCAGTGGCTGTGCAGCAGGTGTCTGAGCTATTGGCTGAGGCATACCCATAGCATTAGGCATAGGTGAAGCTGCAATTCCCTGAAAATTCTGTGCTGTATTCTGCATATTTACAGCACCGCCGACAGCTCCGCCCTGAACCGGCACAGGCTGAACGAACTGCGGATTCTGAACAAACTGTGGCTGACCATACATTTGTGGCTGAACAGGTTGAACCGGAGTTACACCGGCTGGATTTGGAGTAGCATTTGGCTGTTCAGCAGAAGGCTGCTGATAGATATTCATCATTTGCGGAATACCGTAAACCGGCATTCCGTTATAGTCATAGCCTATAAGCTGAGGCTGCATTATTGGTTGCTGAGCATAAACAGGCATTCCGTTATAATCGTAGCCAATAAATTGAGGCTGCATCATCGGCTGACCATAAATAGGCGGCTGCATATAGGGCATCTGCTGAGGATTTATTTGTCCCTGTGGCATATTTGGCTGCATAGGCTGAGAATTTATTTGTCCCTGCGGCATATTTGGCTGCATAGACTGAGGATTTATTTGCCCTTGCGGCATATTTGGCTGCATAGACTGAGGATTTATTTGCCCTTGCGGCATATTTGGCTGCATAGGCTGAGGATTTATTTGTCCCTGCGGCATATTTGGCTGCATAGGCTGAGGATTTATTTGTCCTTGCGGCATATATGGATTACGGAACATAGGTGACTGTGCATACATCTGCTGAGGATTTATAGCCATATTCTGCTGAGTGGCAGGCTGTCCCTGCAACTGAGAGTTGAACTGTCTCTGGGAATTTTGCAGACCTTGTTGTGGAACAGAAAGCTTATCGGGGTCAAGTGTTGGAATAAAAGGTTCATCAGGTTCATCATAGATAGATTCATTGAGTTCATCGGCGGTAAACATATTTGAAGCTGTTGTAGGTGCATTGTCACTGATAGTAAAAGTACCGCTTCCAATTGTAAAATTCTGATTTGAAGACGCATAGTCTTCTTCGCTTTTGTAACCGCCGCGGTCAATCTGCTCGATATTAACTTTTGACGGATCTTCGAGATTACTTCCGCAGACAACGCAGAATTTAAACTT
Source organism: Ruminococcus sp. (assembly GCA_022641595.1). Taxonomy (GTDB): domain Bacteria; phylum Bacillota; class Clostridia; order Oscillospirales; family Ruminococcaceae; genus Ruminococcus. Next base: position 6,666 of record JALCDN010000015.1, read on the forward strand.
TGTTTTATTTTCAGCCCCACATTTTGGGCAAATCATATCAATCACTCCTTCATGCAAGGTTAGGACAGCAAACATTGCCGTCACGAGGAAGCTTGTTAATTTACAGACATAGTTGATGTAAGGTTAATTTGTAAAGCAGTTGGCAATGCAACAGTTTTATCTAAGTTTAGCGGTACAACATAATTAAAACATATTATATTATTTTTTTGAGCATCATATGATAAAGCTGTTAATTGAAGCTGCAATAATCAAGCAGATACGTCAATTCACATTCCGTACTCTATTATAACATCTTTATTTACTAATTTCAATAGGCATTGAAAAGATTGTGCAAATGATTACTAAATCGTTATGAATTTTTGTTGAAATTTAACAAGTATGTAAGAAAGCTGTTTATTTTTTACAAGAGTTGTGGTATAATAAGGTCGTTAGGTTTTTGTAGTTGTTTCTCATTCCAGCATCTTAATTTTGCTAACTCCAAAAATTATATCTGATCAATAAAAATCAGATAGCATAACTGTCATAAAAGAATTGCCAAAAGCTTGATGTCTAACCATCGACTTCTATGGCAGTTGCAAGATGACACGATGATGCCTTTACTAAAAATATTCTCGTTTCCAACCATATTTATTTTAAATGGAGATTAATTTTATGAACGATAATAAAAGGAAAAGTATTAAAAATGCAAAACTTATTACGGAAATCTGTATATCCGCCGCTATCATTGCAGGTGCAGGCTACTATGTTCACACTATAACAAGCCGCACTCAAACCGTTATTTCTTCACCGTTTATTGACAGCTCTTCTGACACTGACTCAAATATTGAAAGTATTACAGGTGCTGACGGCAAAAAAACAATATATCAGTCCGTTGAAGTCGCTACCAAAAAGAAATACAAGGGTGACCTTATTCTTGTAAATAACGACCAGCAATACTACACCGGCGAAGAGGACCTCATTACAATTAACGACGAAATCACTTCAAAAGGCTGGACAGGCTTTACCGCCAATGACGAATCCCTTCAGCTTTGTACCACTCCGTGCGACTGCCTCGGAAAACTTCTTCAGGACTTCAGCACTGCTACCGGCATTACCGATGTCGTCGTTCTCGACGCATACAGAACTCAGCAGCAGCAGAAAACTCTTTATGACGATGACCTTGCCAGCACAGGTCTTGACCACTCTGAACGTGTTGCTATGCCAGGCTACAGCGAACACCAGACCGGCTTCGCCATTGACCTTACAACCTCAGAAAATTGGGACTACGACGGCACAGGCTCTTATGCCTGGATTAATGATAACTGTTGGAAATACGGCTACATTCTTCGTTACCCTGAAAATAAGACTGACAAAACAAAATTCAAATACGAACCTTGGCACTATCGCTATGTCGGCGTTCCTCACGCATATTACATTCACAAAAATAACCTTTGCCTTGAAGAATATATAAGTCAGCTCAAGTCCTATACCTATGACGGTCAGCACCTCTGCTTTACCGACGATAATGGAGTTGCTTACGAAGTATATTATGTTCCGTCAGACGATGCAAACGACACAACTTATGTTTCCGTCCCTGTCGACTTAAAGTATGATATCTCCGGCAACAATTCTGACGGCTTTATTGTTACAGTTTACAAGGACTCCGATACAGATACAACTCAGGCTGCTACTTCCGCTGACGCCTCCGCAGCTACTGATACTACTACTGCTGACCAGAATTCCACAACTGTTTCAGCTACCGAAACTTCACCGACAGAACAGTAAACTCGACAAAATTCTTATTAATAAATTAAAAAAATCGGGATTTTAAATCCCGATTTTATTTTTTCCTTTTAATTTGCAAAGGCAATCTTTTACCTCTCTGTACATATACAATGACCCCAACGCAATAAGCGGTCTGTTGTTATCAACAGAATCCTTATATGCTGTACAAAGTCCTTCTGAAAGTTTCTCATACGCAGTAGCATTTCTTTCATTTCTTACGAACACATCTGCAAGCTCAAAGCTGTCAAGTGCTCTTGGATTGCGTGGCATTACCGTATAAACTCTGCAAGCAACCGGACAAAGCAGCTTAACCATAGTTTCATAGTCCTTATCAGCCATAACTCCGATAAGTACATTAACACGTTTGTCTCCGAAACGCTGACGAATACTTTCAACAGCATATTTTATTCCGTCAGGATTATGTGCACCGTCATATATAACAGTAGGTTCGAGGCTTATCGTCTCAAATCTTCCCTGCCAAAGAGCATTTTTTATTCCGTTGTAAACAGCATCGTCACTGATTTCAAGGAGCATTTCTCTGAGAAGCTCGACCGATGCAAGTACAAGTGCAGCATTTCTCGGCTGGTATGCACCGAAAAGTGATAGCTTTACATTTTTGAAGCGTCCATAACTAAGTACAATTCCATCGGACGTATTTCTGACATTTTCAAGCAGATTATAATGCACCTCAATAAACGGAGAATGCATATCTGCTGCTTTTTCGGCTATTACCTTCTCAGCCTTAAAGTCAGTTCCGCCGAAAATTACAGGACGTCTTGCCTTTATGATTCCTGCTTTATGGCAGGCAATTTCCTCCACAGAATTTCCAAGCCAGGATAAGTGGTCGGCAGCAACATTTGTAATTATGCTGAGCAGTGGATTTGTGATAACATTTGTTGCGTCATATTTTCCGCCCATACCGCATTCTATAACAGCGGCATCGCAATGTTTCCTTTTAAAATACTCAAAAGCAGCGGCAGTCATAACTTCAAATTCGGTAGGCTTATCACGCATTTGTTCGGCAAATGAGCTTACGAAGCTGATAACCTCGGCAAATTCGTCATCGGAAATATTCACACCGTTAATTCTGAAGCTTTCATTGATGCGATAAATATACGGTGAGGTAAACATTCCGGTCGTATATCCCGCAGCGCTTAAAACCGATGCCAACATAACGCTGACCGAACCTTTTCCATTTGTTCCTGCCACATGAATACATCTGACCTCTTCCTGAGGATTACCCATAAGTTTGAGGAGTTGAAGAATTCTTTCAAGCCCTGGGTGACTTCCTCTTTGAGCAGCAATATTGATATATTCAATTGCTTTATCATAATTTATCATTTTTTGCACATTCTTTCGAGTTGATTTGCAAAAGCCTTATTATTCATAATCATATAGATTATGTAGAATTCGCAGACGCCCAAAATAGCACAGGACGGTATTCTGAGAAGTATAAGCTTCAGAGGATAGTGAAAATAGATATAAAATGCAATGGAGTTGATGATAAGTGAGCCGACTATTCTTGCTGCAGCAATAGAAACGGCGATATTGAGGGCTTTGTTTTCCTTGAACATCGTATGCGAAACAATTCCTGAAATAAAGCCTACGCAGCACGCTCCAAGTGTGATTACAGGGTTTATGGCATAGCCAACCATAATACAGCCGATTATATCGGCACAAGCCCCAACGGCAGCACCAATAAACGGTCCGAGCATGATACCTGCCATAAGGACAGTAAGTGTTTCAAAACCGAATCTGAGTGGACCTGCTGTAAATGAGAGTTGTTTACCTGCAACGCTTATAGCGATAAACACCGCCGCAACTGCAAGCACTCTGATATTGCCGAAAAGCCTTAGCTCTCCGACCGCCTGAGACCTGGAATTTTTGCTTATAAACATAAAAATACCTCCTTTTCCTCACACTCATATGGCAAGAAAAGAAGGTAAACTTCTTATTTATTGATGCCTTATGAAGCGGGATGCAAAACACGAACCGCAAGTCATAAGACTTTTCGTTTAACCGACAACTCCCCGTTCGGTCAACACTTAACGCCCGTATTTTTACTCTTCAATAGATTAAGAGCATTTCTAAAAACCATGTTTCGCAATGAAAAATTATTTATATACGGTAGCTACCGAAAAGCTGCCATCGAACTGCAATACAATTTAATGGCGTAAATAAATACTTTTTCTTATAATAGATTTTTAGAGATGCTCTTAATTAACTACTACAGACATTATACTGCTTTCGCATTATTTTGTCAATAGTTTCTAAGTATTATTTTTCTTTTTTGTTTTTCAGCCCTTTTCGTATGCCGTTGAGAATGATATTTTTAGCTTTTTCGGCATCATCTTTCGAAAGTGGCTTAACATTTTCGAGTGGATAATCAATGCCGAGGCTTTTGTACTTTGTTTTTCCCATATCGTGATATGGAAGAACGTCAACGGCTTTGAGGTTATCAAGTTCTGCAAGAAACTGACCGAGTTCCATAAGTTCTTCACTGCTATCAGTAATTCCGGGAACAATAACGTGCCTTACCCACAGAGGGACTTTATTTTGCATCAGATAGCGTGCGAAAGCAAGAATATTTTTATTTTCGTGACCTGTAAGCTTTTTATGAGCTTCATTGTCAATATGCTTGATATCGAGCATAACGAGGTCAGTATATTTTATAAGCTCATCAATGCTCCGTGTGTCATTCGGATTGAAAGTTACACCGGACGTATCAAGGCAAGTGTTAATGTTCTTAGCTTTGGCGGCAGCGAAAAGCTCAGTAACAAATTCTGTCTGAACAAGCGGTTCACCGCCACTGACAGTAATTCCGCCGTTATGCATAAATTCCTTATATTTTTCGTACTCGGCTATAAGCTGAGCTGCAGTCACCTCTTTGCCCGAACCGATTTTCCATGTATCTGGATTATGACAGTAAAGGCATCTCATTGGACAGCCCTGCATAAAAATTACAAATCGTATTCCCGGACCGTCAACAGTCCCGAAGCTTTCAGTTGAGTGAATAAAACCGTTCATATATTGGCAGCTCCTTATGCAAAACGGGGCGGAAATCATCCGTCCCGTTTTCTAACGTAAGGTCACCTCTGAAAACCTATTTGATAAACTAAAAATCAGATATTGCATAAGTGATTTTTTTAAAGAGGTTTTTTAGAGATGCCCGTAATATTATAGGCTGGAGTGAAATGTTCTTGAGATAACATCGTCCTGCTGTTCTTTTGAAAGCTTAATGAAATTTACTGCATATCCTGAAACTCTTATAGTAAGCTGTGGATATTTTTCTGGATGCTTCTGTGCATCAAGGAGAGTTTCTCTTGTAAACACGTTTACGTTCAGATGATGTCCGCCTTTTTCGACATATCCGTCGAGCATATTAACGAGGTTATCAATTTGTTTCTGATTTGGCATAAAAATCTCCTCCTTAAACTGGGGATATTGCCCCGCTTTTATATAATGTCAGGCAAATCGCATAAATCATATAGCAAATAAAGCTTTTCTATTTATGCTATTGCGGCTATATATAAAAATTTTCTTTTACTTTCTGTATCCATCATTTTATAAATCTTCGTCAAGCAATTCGGTTGGCTGACAGCAGGCACCTTTTTTTGCCGAGCAGTCGTTGCTGCGGCAGGTACTTACGCTTACTGAGCCATTTTCCTGCGAGATGTCAACATTTACATGACCTGTTCCCTGCTGCATAAGGTCGTCGATAATATTGGCAAGCTCAGCTGGATTTATTTTATCATCAGGTTTAATCATTATCTTCTTCCCTCAGCTTGTCAAGGTCTATTTCGCCTGCAAAAACACGGGTATCTTTTCCGAGAGCGTCCGGAATAATTGAAAATGTATTTGATATTCCGTCCTGAGCGTGTCTGAATGGAAGCTTTGCAACTGAAGAAAGTGAAGCCAGAGCACCATGTGTATCACGACCGTGCATAGGGTTAGCACCAGGTGCAAGTGGAACTCCCATTTTACGTCCATCAGGAGTGTTACCTGTTTTCTTGCCATATACAACATTTGACGTAATGGTAAGAATTGACATTGTAGGTACGCCGTCCCTGTAGGTATGATGTTTTCTGATTTTGTCCATAAAGTTTCTAACAAGGTCAACGGCAATGCTGTCTACTCTGTCATCGTTGTTGCCATATTTAGGGAAGTCGCCTTCAACCTCATAGTCAGTAACTATACCGTTTTCGTCTCTTATACATTTTACCTTTGCATACTTGATAGCCGAAAGTGAATCTGCAACTACTGAAAGACCTGCAATACCTGTAGCAAAGTAACGTTTTACGTCACGGTCGTGCAAAGCCATCTGAATACGTTCGTAGCTGTACTTATCGTGCATATAGTGGATTACATTCAAGGTATTTACATAAAGACCGGCGAGCCATTCCATCATAGCGTCATATTTTTTCATAACATCATCGTAGTCAAGGTAATCGCCTGTAACCGGTCTGAATTCCGGACCTACCTGAATTTTGAGACGTTCATCGACACCGCCGTTTATAGCGTATAGCAAGCATTTTGCGAGGTTTGCCCTTGCACCGAAGAACTGCATTTCCTTACCGATTTTCATAGAAGAAACGCAGCAGGCGATAGCGTAGTCGTCACCATGAGTTTCTCTCATAAGGTCGTCATTTTCGTACTGTATTGAAGATGACTTGATAGACATTTCGGCACAATACTCCTTGAAATTTCTTGGAAGATTCTTAGACCAGAGAATTGTCATATTAGGTTCCGGAGCGGTACCGAGGTTGTCAAGTGTATGAAGGTAACGGAAACTGTTTTTGGTAACAAGCGGTCTGCCGTCAACACCAACACCGCCGATTGATTCTGTAACCCAAGTCGGGTCGCCTGAGAAAAGCTCATTATATTCAGGAGTTCTTGCAAATTTAACGAGTCTGAGCTTCATAATAAAGTGATCTATATATTCCTGAGCCTGCTGTTCGGTGATAATACCTTTTGCGAGGTCACGTTCGATGTAGATATCGAGGAATGTTGAAGTACGTCCAAGGCTCATAGCAGCACCGTTTTGCTCCTTTACGGCGGCGAGATAGCCGAAGTAAAGCCATTGAACGGCCTCCTGAGCATTTGCAGCTGGCTTTGAGATATCGAAGCCATAAATCTGACCAAGCTCTTTAAGTTCGCCCAAAGCTCTGACCTGTTCAGCAAGTTCCTCACGAAGTCTTATATTTTTTGAAGTCATTCTGATAAGTGAAGTATCAATCTGATGTTTTTTATCTTCAATAAGGCGGTCAATACCATAGAGAGCGACACGGCGGTAATCGCCTATAATACGACCTCTGCCATAAGCATCCGGAAGACCTGTAATGATAGCAGCGTGTCTTGCAAGCTTCATTTCAGGGGTATAAGCGTCGAAAACGCCCTGATTGTGGGTTTTTCTGTATTTGGTAAAGATTTCGACTACCGAAGGGTCAACCTCGTATCCGTTTTCCTTGCAGGCATTCTGAGCCATTCTGATACCGCCAAAAGGCTGCAAAGAGCGTTTGAAAGGCTTGTCCGTCTGGAATCCCACGATTTTCTCAAGTTTCTTATCAAGGTATCCGGGACCGTGAGAAGTAATTGTTGAAATTATTTTAGTATCCATATCGAGGACACCGCCTGCTGCTCTTTCCTTGGCAGAAAGCTCCATAACCTGTTCCCAAAGCTTTGTAGTAGCTTCTGTAGGTGCAGCGAGGAAGCTTCCATCTCCTGAATACGGCGTATAATTCATCTGAATAAATTCTCTGACATTAACCGAGCCGTTGCTCCATCTTCCGAGGTTAAAGCCATCCCATTCGTGTGGTATTGTATTATTCATAAACACACTCTCCTTTACATCCGCCTTTGGCAATCGAAAAATATCTATAAAAATTTCAATGTACAGCACATCTGAAAGGATTGCTGCGTAAGTTTTTCAGATATGTTCTATAGTTATGATATCACATTGGCAAGCGAATTGTCAACTTAGTTAGCCATGGGCAATACATTTTTTTAAATCAGAGGCGGTTCTGACCTGAAAAAAAACCGCCTTTTTGACTTGTTTTTTCAACATTTCGGCATTTTACTGTTGATTTTTAAATTACAAAGTATCTCAAGCTTTGTAAATTTTTTTGTTCATCAGCATTTCAGCGTAAATTTGGCTTCACATTGAACAAATTTAGCAAAATGAGTCGATTTAATCTGTTTATTTAAGAGAATTTTGACTTTTTGAAGGTTTTCCTGAATTTGCAGTATTAGCTGAATTATTTTTCTTAGTTGATTGATTTTGTTTTGGTAATTTGTCTGTTTGCGTGTCTTTGTCCTTATCATTTGCGGTATCTGATTTATCATCATCTGACGTAGTTTTAGTTTTAGACTCACGATTATCAATATCCTCGTAGACAAGCTTGTATACAGTTGCAACGATAGGAACTCCAAGGAGCATACCTGTTATTCCGAACAGACTTCCGCCAACGGCTACGGCCGCAAGAACCCATATTCCCGGAAGTCCGATAGACGAACCTACGACCTTTGGATAAATAAAATTTCCCTCAATCTGCTGTAATATAACAAGAAAAATGATAAAAATCAAAGCCTTCATAGGTTCAACCGTAAATATCATAAATGCACCGATTAAAGCACCTATATATGCTCCGACAATTGGAATGAGAGCAGTAACACCGACAACAGTACCTGTCATAACAGCGTATGGCAACTTCAAGATAAGCATTCCGATAGCACAGAGCGTACCGAGAATAATTGCTTCGGTAAACTGACCGACAAAAAAACTTTTGAATGTCTTATTCGTTGTGTCGGCTATATGGAGGAACTTGTTTCTTACAGTTTCGCTAAGGTAAACGTTTCCTGCACGGCGAAAACCTTCTTTAATTCCGTCTTTGCAGAGCAGTACATATACTGCGAATATTATAGCGATGATTATTCTTGTTACGCTAAGCGTAAACGCACCTATCATTCCTGCAACAGAGCTTATAATACCGCCTGCACCAACTGTTATGAATTTTGCTGACGATTTCAGTATTGAACTCCAGTCTATGTTCAGATTCATTATTTTTTCCTGTATATCAGGTAAATTTGCTGATTTTTTAATTGCCCATTCTTTAAACTGTTCAGCCATACCGGGTACAGATTCAGTCAAGAGTTTAATGCTTTTGATAAATTCCGGAACAACAACATTGATAAGCAAAGCGATAAGTCCAAGTGTAAGTGCGATTGAAAATGTAAGACAAACAGGTCTTCGGGAAAAAGCGGCAAACCCGGACTTCTTTTTTGGAAAATAATATTTTTCACAGAATGACAAGAAGATGTTGAAAACAAATGCTATTGCAGCACCAAGTATAAGTGGATAAAGTGCACTGAAAATCAGGCATATCACGTTACCTATTGAATCAAGATTTTTCACGATAATACATACGCCTATGATTATGAGTCCCAATATTGTGTAATGCTTGAGTTCTTTTCTGTCCATAAAATCTCCCAACTAAACAAAGTCATTTTTCATTTATGATTTATATTATACTACAGTTTTCATTATTTTTCACACCACAATTTGTTAATTTTATGTGTATTTTATTTTTATTTTTATTCGTTAATTGGTGTTGACGTTTTTGAAATTTTATATTATAATTATTTTGAGTCACATCTAAAAACTCATTCGATTAAGAAAAAATCAGGTAGGTGCGGCGGCTGCAAGTAAGCCTTCCTAAAGCGTGCTGTTGCAATTTGAGAAAGGTGGACGCTGTAAATGCCGTTCATAGCTTCTTTTCTAAAAGAAGTTTTTAGAAATACTCATATTACATATTTTGAAAGGAACCGCTGTTTCAGAACATTATCATTGCTGCAACCTGCATTGACTGATAACTGTTCTCAGCTTAACATTATGAATGACTACTCTTTTCCCGACGAAAGCTGCTACGTCATCGGTGAAGCAGTTATTGACAGCAGCCTGCATACTCAACGTGCCGATGAGGAATTTTTCAGCTACTTCGGAAACGATGTTATATACTCTATTCAACGTACTATTCATGACGATGATTTCCCTCGCCTTAAAGTTTTGCTCGATAATATCGCTCCGTTTGAAATAAGAAAAATTGCTCTGCGAATGAAAGGCATAAACTCCGAGTTTCGCTGGATGTGCGTTTCAGTTTCTCTTTGTAATTCAAAAGAGCCAAACTACCGCCTGAGAATCACTGATATTCTCTCTCTTGAACAGCTCTTTTATTCTTGTCAGTATAAAATTTCCGAGTTTCATCAGATCCTTAGTATGATTGAGGAGCTTTCATTTGAATATTCATTTGAGACCGAACGTATAAAAATCTCAATGTTCGACTGTTTCCGAACCATAACGCTTACAGATGAGCCGCTTCCTCTCTGGCAGCAGAAAGCTGTCTCATCAGGCTGGATTCCGCCAAGATTCACCGAAACTTTTGACAAGCTCTGCTCCGACATAAAAAATGGTACTTACAAATTTGAATATGAACTCGAATCTGCTCTGCTTACCGCAGGAAAATCACATGAACTCAACCTTTTTAAAGGAGTCACAAGATACGATGACCTTGAACATAAAAAAGTTATCGGCATCATCTCTGTAATAAGTTCAAAATACAAGTCCAAAGAAACAAGCTCATCTGTTGACAACAGCTATGACTCATTATCAGGTCTGCTTTCAAAACGTGCCATAACCGAAAATGCAATGCGCATAATCGCCGCTGCACCACACTATAACGTTAATTTCGTTCTGCTCGACATTGATAACTTTACTCGTCTGAATGCTGATTATGGTCACCTTTTTGGTGACGAAGTCCTCTTTACTGTCGCAAATATTATTAAAAGTGCCATTGGCACCCGTGGCATCGCAGGCAGAATAAGCGGCGGCGGCTTTATGATCGTTATTGAGGAAACTGTTGACGAAACCGATTTACGCAGCATTCTCAGAGCTATTCGCACAAAAATAGACTGGGCTTTCTCAAACAGATTTGAAAATCTTATTCTTACCTGTTCAATGGGTATTTCAACTTACCCTGTCGACAGCAAGATTTACGACGAACTATTTATGCAAGCTGACAAAGCTCTTTTTATTGCTCAGGAAAAAGGAAAAAACAGATATGTTATATATGACGTAAGCAAGCATGGTGCTGTTGAAATGGACACGCAGAACAAAATTGCTTACCTGAACTACAAAAAATCAGTATCAAATCACATAAATTTCATCGGTACAATTACTGATCGTCTCGTTTCCGGAAATCTGCCTGAACTTTCACAACTGCTCGATGAAATACGAATCCAGTTCGCTCTCGACAGTGCATACATATTCCACGGAGCTGCAATGAAACCTATTGTATCGTGCGGAAACTCTTCAGATATTGATGCTATGTATATTTTCTCAGATTCATACAACGAGAAATTCAGCGGCGACGGCGTACTTGCCGTTGACAACATAAACGAACTCGAAGGACGTGCCGACGAAGCTTTTACTGCATTTACATCGCAAAATATAATGGGTACGTTCCAATATCTGATTACCGACAAAAGCAAAATTATAGCACTTATTTCATTCAACTACATAAACCGTTTCAAAAAATGGTCCGAAACCGATGTAAATTATCTCACAATTCTCTGCCGTATTATTGCCGCCGTTCTTTAAAGATTTATAGCTTTTCCTTGTAAAAAAGTCGAGCCGATGTAATTAATTACATCGGCTCACTTTATTTATTTTAAGAGGGACTGTAGAACGCTTAATTTAAGCAATCGGAAGTGTTGCTACAAGACCAAGTACTTTCTGCTGAATTGTAACAGCGTCCTGTGCATTTATACCATTTCCGCTACCCTGAACATCAGAATTTGCCTTGCCCTGTGCTGAAAGTGGGAACTTTGTTGAATTTATAAGTGAACGTCTTACTGCAACAACGTCTGAAATATCAATCTTGCCATCGCAGTTTGCATCGCCATACAAACTTACTGACTGCTGTGCTGATGTAGTTTTTGTTGTAGTTGTCATTGTAGTTGTTGAAGCTGTTGTAGCAGTTGTAACTACAGGAGGATTTGGTGAATCTGAATTGAGTCTGTAACCCATTGTTGCATATGAACCGTTTGAGAGGGTTGTATAGAATCCATTTGTATTAAGAGTTCCATCTGCATTTCTCCAGAGAGCGTCGAAATCAGACTTCATCGGAGCAACAGAAGTGCTTATAAAGTCAGCATCTGTAAGTCCTGAGAACTTTGTACCAATCTTGGAACCGTTGTCAACCTTGGTATCAGCATCAACCTTGTAATAGCCGCCATTGTAATACACACCGTTTGCATATGTTCCGACATACTTATCGTTGACTGCAACTGCAGAACCGCCATAGTAAGAGATAAGATTATCAAAGTCGCAATTGTTGCAACGATATGCAGAATAGTTAGGCTTACCGTTCTTGCCGAAGTTGTTGTTTACAGCTGTACAGTTCTTTATTGAGCCCAGAAGCGGGTTGTTATTATCAGTGAAACCGCAGTGGAGGTTCTCAAATGAAAGACAGTTTTCAACAACGTGAGCTGTACCTACGCCTGCACCACCAAGCTTGAATCCGTTACCATCGCAGTCACCGTAGCCTTCACCAAATTCTGTGTAGCCGTTTCTGAAAGCGATACTGTTCTTGATGGTTACAACACCTGTAGGTCCTGTTTCGGTTTTTGCATAAAGATCCCAACCATCATCGGAGTTATTGTATGACATACAGCCATCAAATACATTGCCCTCACCACAGGTAAGCTTTGCAGCAAAACCATCAGCATTTTCCATTGTAGCGTCATCGCAGTTATCCTTTGATGTACAGTTGTAGATGTAGTTGCCTGTAGGCCACTGAGCAATAGTGCTGTATGAAGTCTGATAACGTGAAATCTGAAGACCCGTATCCTGATTATCATTGAACACCATTCTTTCAATCTTGTTGTAATCGCCTGAAAGAAGCATTCCGTTATCGCCGGCCTTTGTGATTTCAAAGTTATAGAAGTGCCAATATGCACCGTCAAGAATAACGCCTCTGTTTGTAGGAGATGTTCCGAGTGAAGAGAAGTCCCATACTACCTTTGCACCTGGATATGCGGAAATTGTTTTAAGTGCAGAAGCAGTACCGCTGTTGCTTTCCTCGATAACAAGTGTCTTGTCCATTTTGTATGTGCCGTTGAGAAGGTAAATCGTACCGCCTGCCTTGACAGCACTTACAGCGGAATAAACATCTGTAGGTGAATCAATTGAAGCACCTGAGCCGCCGCCGTTTGGTGAGCAGTAGATTACGTCAGAGCCTGTTACCGGCTTTGTAGGAGTTGTAGAACCTGAAGTTGTTACTGTTGTAATATGAGTTACAACAGGAGCTGTTGCAGCAGTTGTGGCAGTTGTAACCGCAGGAGTTGTAACGACCGGTGAATCGTCCTTTACAAAACCGCTTCCGATAGCGAGAATTGAAGTTTTATAACTTGTAAGAGCTGTTTTAAGAGCCTGATTTACAGCATAGCTTGCATCATCGACTGAGTTATCGAAAGTCCACTTGAAGTCGCCGCCGTCAACACGACCAGCATTTGCAGTAACCTTTGCAGGAACGTCCTGAGCGTTATCAGCAGTGTATTTGTACATTGTTGCAGAAGTATCAAAGTTGTTGTAAGTAGTGCCGCCGTTCTTTGTCTTGACTGTTGACGGAACTGATTCTGTTCTTGAAGAAGCCTCATATGCATCGAAATCAGCAGCATTTTGCTGATATGTTACAAAAGACTTCTGACCTGTCATAAAGTTTCCGAAAGACTTGATAATGCCGCCTGTTTCGCCTGAGAAAGTACCGCCTGTAGCGACATCCGAGCCTTGCTCTGAAGAAAGCATTGGATAGCCGCAGTTTCTGTAGTAGTTATTTTCAGCGAATGCTGAAGCGCCCATAGTAACACCGATACCGTACTTAGCGTTTCCGTCGAAGTAGTTGTTGTAAACATGAACGGAACAGGTTCTGATTCTTGGGTGACGTGAATCCGAGTGATCATACCAGTTATGGTGATAAGTTATATAATTATCTGTCGATTCGCTCTTCATACCCTGAAGGTTACATTTTCCGTTATCCCAGAAGTGGTTGTAAGAGTGAGTAACATAAGTAGAAGTTTTTGTATCGAGAGCTCCGTCGCCCTTAGCCTGATCAGCATCGCCGCCTGGATTGCCGTAGAAGAAATCACAGTTATGAACCCAGATGTGGTCATTAGCCTGTTGTAAACCGCAATCATCGCCTTCGCTGCTGTTTGTGTTCATAAAGCCTATATTTCTTACTTCAACGTCTGAGCTGTTTTTCATAACAATTCCGAAGCCGTTGAAAGTAGTATCATTGCCGATACCTTCGAGAGTAAGGCCTTCCTTGTTTGTGTCAACATAGAGGTCGCCGTTTGAATTTACGGCTGGCAGAGTAATATTGCCGATAAATCTTACACAAAGCGGACGGCTGTCCTTGCCTTTTTTGTAGCCGTTAAGAATACTCATAACGCCTGTGAATGTTTCCTCAGATTTGCCTGTATTTACTCCGAGTGAAACTGAGTCCTTGTTAGCGTCTGTAACATAAATAACTCTTGCATCGCTTTTAAGAGTACCGTCTTCGTTGTAAGCACCAGAGGAAGTGCCATTTACAAAGCCGAAGCCTGATCTATCGTGAGCTGTTGCAGTAACTGTAGCTGAAGCTGATTTTGAAGCATCTTCGTTTCCGTTGAAAACAGGAACGACCTTGAGGGTGTGGCTTCCTGCCTTGAGACCGACAGCATCGGCTCTGAAATAGCCTGCATACTGTCTGATAAGCATTGAATTGAGCTGAGTTCCGTCGCAATAAACGTTGTAGCCTGTTGCGTTATCAACCGGTGACCACTGAACGTAAGCAGCCTCTGCACAGCCCTTCTGAGCTGTAAAAACGACGCTGCTGCTTGCGGCATATGAGTTTATAGAAGTATTTAAGTTTCCGAAAAAGCCGTTAGCCATTGCAGTACCTGCAAAAGCTGTAGCCATAACGGTAAGTGCAGTAACAGAAGCCATGCATTTTCTTAATTTTAAATTATACATAGTCCCAACCTCCAAAATAAATTGTAATTTCATTTTTTCTTGTACCATAATTATATCCTAATATTTTGAAACTTGCAATGATTAATAGTCTTTAAAAACTGATATATCTTGCTAAATCCGTAGAAAGAGTTTAAAAGTAGACAAATTTAGTTAGTGGTTTTTGTATGAAGTTACCATAACAGTTGATTCGTATTTGTTAAAAGATACAAAAAAACAGGAAGTGCAAATGCACTTCCTGTAACATATGTTAAAAGTTAATCAGACACCATACTTAGCAGTAGCAACCGGGATTCCAGGGCCCATTGTTGAAGTAAGAGTGCATGACTTAAGGAATGAACCCTTTGCAGAAGCAGGCTTAGCCTTTACAACTGCGTCCATAAGGGTGTTGAAGTTCTCTTCAAGCTTAGCTGCACCAAAAGAAGCCTTGCCTATTGGGCAGTGAATGATGTTAGTTTTGTCAAGACGGTACTCAATCTTACCTGCCTTAGCTTCTGTTACAGCCTTAGCAACGTCAGGAGTTACAGTACCTGCCTTAGGGTTAGGCATAAGTCCACGAGGACCGAGAACCTTACCGAGACGACCTACCATACCCATCATATCAGGTGAAGCGACAACAACGTCGAAGTCCATCCAGTTTTCCTTCATAATCTTGTCAACGAGATCCTGACCGCCAACGTAATCAGCACCTGCAGCCTTAGCAGCATCGTACTTATTTTCCTTACAGAATACACAGACTCTTACAGTCTTACCTGTACCGTTAGGAAGTACTACAGCACCTCTTACCTGCTGGTCAGCGTGTCTTGAGTCAACGCCGAGACGGATATGAAGTTCAATTGTTTCGTCAAACTTAGCCTTTGCGTTCTTGCAAACCAGATCAAAAGCCTCAGCGGACTCATATAGCTTTGAAAAATCAACAGCTTTAGCGCTGTCAGCATATTTCTTGCCGTGTTTCATAATATATCCTCCTATTTAAGTGGTAATACCAATAAGCTCAGACGCTTACCGATTAGCGGAAATTTCCTCCCACCATTGAGAAGTCAGAAACAAGACCCGGTAAATACCGAATCTTATTCGTCATTCAATTGAAATTAATTAGTCAACGACTACAACGCCCATTGAGCGAGCAGTACCTGCGATCATGCTCATAGCTGTTTCGATTGAGCCTGCATTGAGGTCAGGCATTTTCTGCTCAGCGATTTTTCTGATCTGTTCCTTAGTGATATTAGCGACCTTAGTCTTGTTAGGAACACCTGAAGCTGTATCAATACCGCAAGCCTTCTTGATAAGAACGGCAGCTGGCGGAGTTTTTGTTACAAAAGTGAATGAACGGTCTGCATAAACAGTTATAACAACAGGAATAATAAGACCGATATCGTTCTTAGTTCTCTCGTTGAATTCCTTAGTAAATGCCATAATATTAACACCGTGCTGACCAAGTGCAGGACCAACCGGTGGTGCAGGAGTAGCCTTTCCTGCTGCGATCTGAAGCTTAATGTAGCCTACTACTTTCTGTGCCATTTGAATTCGCACCTCCATAATGTGGTAAATGGCGAGATAATGTTGATTTTACCTCTCCCACTGAAGCTTCTTGTGAGCTTCTTTTGACCTTAACTAATCGTCCTGACGGGCAACCTGACTTAAAGGCAGGGTCGTCGGGGTTTCACGTCCGAACATAGAGACGAGAACGTCAACTGTATGTTCTTCTGTATTGATAGCCTGAACGATACCGACAAAACCGTCCATAGCCGTACCGATGATTTTGATTCTGTCGCCGACGCCGAAGTTTACTTCTATTGAAGGAGAAACGTCGATGCCGAAGAGTGACTGAACTTCTTCTTCGGAAAGCGGTGTAGGTTCTGAAGCCGGGCCTACGAAGCCTGTGCAGCCTCGGGTATTTCTAACGACGTACCATGAATCGTCAGTGCATATCATTTTCAGCAAAACGTAGCCGGGGTAAGTTTTGCGTTCTACCTCTTTAGTTTTGCCGTCGGTGATTTCCGTCACCGTTTCTGTAGGAACTCTAACTTCCTGGATAAGATCATGAAGCTTACGGTTTTCGACAACCTTTTCTATGTTTTGTGCTACCTTATTCTCATAGCCCGAGTAGGTGTGAATAACGTACCACTTAGCTGCTTCTGACATTACAAATCCTCCTTAGACTTCCCGAATCAGCGATTATAAAGTAAATTCATAAGTTTCAGAAAACCAAAGTCGAGCAAACCTACGAATGTGCTTGAAAGTACAACTGTAGCGAGAACAACAGCGGTGTTATTCACGACAGTCTGCTTTGTCGGCCATACTACTTTTTTGATTTCGCTTCTCAAGTCCTTAAACCATTTGGCAAGCTTATTAGGCTTCTTAGGAGTGTTTTCGGACTTTTCTGAGGTCAATGTTTCCTTATCCTTAGCCATAATTCAAAGACCTCCGATTACTTGGTTTCTCTGTGAAGAGTGTGTTTCTTACAGAACTTGCAGTATTTATTCATTTCAAGTCTGTCAGGATCGTTCTTCTTGTTCTTCTTTGAAACGTAATTGCGCTGTTTGCACTCTGTACAAGCTAAAGTAACCTTTACTCTCATATCGGCACCTCCTGAAAAAATACTTCTTCCGTTTTGGCGGAAGGTAGGTTGTTTGCCTCCCTCAGACGGGGCAAAAAAATAAACCCCTGACGAGGTAATCTCATTATAACACATTTCTTCCTGATTGTCAAGCATTTTCCAAATTAAAATCGTATAGTACCGGGCATTGTACTGTCACAATTTGTTTTTCTTCTTTTTTCGATATTTTTCCTGTCGGCTATTGACTTTTTTTCGGTATTGTAATAAAATGAATATACTAATGAAAAATTAAAGAGGTATTTCTTATATGAATAAAATCAAGGATTTTATAGTAACGCTTTCAAAATCAACTAAAGTTACGCTTATTTCTTGTGCAAGCTTCATTTTTATGACAACGCTGATACTTTTTTTCTTTGTCATATTTCCTATAACACCTTCTGAGCGTGTTATCTCGGGTCTTGGCAGAGAAGCTATAGTCTCTGGAACAACTGCCGCTGTAACCGATTCCAAAGGTTCAAAAGTTGTCGTTACTACTGTTACTATTGATACTCGTCAGGTCGTTACTCCTGCACAGTCTCTTGCTGCTTATGACCCTAACGCCGTAGTTACTTATGCCAAAAAGGTATTCACAACAAACGAAAATTACGTTTATTCCGGAAATGCTATTCCTACCGGTGACCGCTATGATGACGAAACAGTCACAACTACTATTTCAGGTGACGACTCCTACAATAATAATGATAATAGTTATTCCCCTTCGGACAGTTCTTCTTATTCAAGTCCTGATTCACAACCGTCAACCGACTCACACCAGCCTGTTGTGACAGACCAGCCTTCTACTGATGCTCCTTCGAATTCAAAGGTTGAAGAACCTACTGATCCACAAAAATCTCCCGACACTACAGAGTCTCAGAATAACGACAACAATAATGATAATGCCGCTGATTAATTTCAATTTTTATGCCGCCTTCGGGCGGCTTTTTATTTTGTGATTTTTCCAGTCTGGATTCTCATACACAATTATATTTTTTATAAGCAGTTGTTAAGTTGTAGCATAACAAAGTCAATTTTCATTTGTTGCTCTTTTGGAAATGATATCTAAACATTTAGATGATGCCATTATAGACTAAATTTATGAGTAGAATAATAATTTTGTCACACTTCGTTGGGAGATTTTTCATACAATATCTGATACCTAAGCCACTAATATTTCCATGCAATTTGATATAATTTCGCACATATATTTTTGCACAATAAAATCGTGTATGCAAAAAAATATCCGTCTAAAATAGGCGGATAAAATATATATGGTCGAGGTGACGTGATTCGAACACGCGACCCCTACGTCCCGAACGTAGTACTCTACCAAACTGAGCCACACCTCGATTACAGATAATATTATAGCACATTTTTGAAATAATGTCAATAAGGAATTTTAAAATTATGTATTATTTATTTTACAGCACAAAAAATGGAAAGGCGAATAAATCGCCTTTCCTGGAATAAATTTAACATTAGCAGGTCAGTTTCTATTTTTCTTAAAGAAAAGGCTGACTGATTCGCTGGCACAAAGTGTAACGAAAACTGAGACTGAACCTATGAGACAAAGACCGTACAATATACCGTTCAGAGCCATATGACCGTCCTTTTGAGTAATCATAACGATTCCTGGGAAAATCATAAGAAAAGAGAAAACTAAATAAATGAAAGATGCAAGGCTTTTAAGGCTCTTGATGCCCGTAATCAGGAGAAGTGCTGACACACCTGAAATGATGCTGATATACATAGCGGAGTCAGCTATTACCTGACGGAATTTGTTAGCCGCATCTGCTTTATAGGAGAGTCCGAAATAATTTCCGGAAGCAAACATAGTAAAGAGAACCGACGTAATAAAGCCGATTATTGCAATAACTACAGTGATTTTGAAGCCTTTTGCAGCCGCTTCATCTTCACGTTGACGTCTGAGCTCCTGCATCATACGAAGGCTTTCTTTCTGGTCCTTCTGATTTGAGGTAAGCTGAGATGCAACCGAGCGTTTTGCGCCCTCAGCCTTAGCTTTTTCGAGGTCTTCATCAGCGTATTTAGGAACATATTTAGGCTGTTCGACAGGAGTGTCAAGAATCGGAGCTTTTATAGTTTCATCAGGCTGTTTTGGTGAAACACTTTCCTTAACAGGCTGAACGTAGTTGTCATCGTCGAGAACAGGAGGCTTGATATTGGCTGCAGCTTTCTGTTCAGCGAGTTGTTTTTTGCGAAGTTCAATTACTTTCTGCTGTTGCTGAGGATTGAGCTTATCGAAAGCTTCTTTTTGCTGAGGAGTGAAGTTCATAATGAGAGAAATGTCGTCGGAGCTGTCAGTATTGTCTGTCTGAGCCAAAGCTTCAGCAGGCTGTTTCTGAGTTGTTTTGTTAGAATTGAGAACGTAGTTGTCATCATCGAGAATCGGGGCTGTGACTCCCTGAGGGCCGTCCTTTTTAGAAGAATTCGGCACAAAAGCGTCCATATCGTCTAGAACAGGGGCTTCAACACCTTTAGGACCGTCTTTTTTCGGCGTTGGAGTATAGTAATCGATATCGTCAAGAACCGGGGCTGTAACGCCTTCAAGGGAGTTTGTCTTTTTAGAATCTGTCGGCGTGTATGAAGTTTCCTCCGGCAGATTAATATTTTTATTTTCCTCGTTCAAATCAGTCACCTCACAACATAAATAGAAATGCAATTAACCGTGTATTAATAAAGGCAACACTGCACAAGAACTGTGCAGTGTTGGCAAAAGCAGTGCGATGAAATAACGTGAAAAGATTATCTTTCGAGAATCTGGCTTCTGTCAGGGCCTATGCCGACCATTTTAACAGGACAGCCGCAAAGCTTTTCGAGTCTTGCGATATATTTTTTGCAATTTTCAGGGAGTTTGTCGAAGCTGTCGCACTTAGAGATGTCCTCATTGAAGCCGTCAGCCTCTTCATATATAGGTGTACAGCCTGCGAGTTCTTCAAGAGCAGCCGGGAAATTCTCGATAACCGAGCCGTCCGGCTTTTTGTAAGCGACGCAGATTTTGAGAGTACCGATGCCTGCAAGTGTATCGAGTTTATTTATAGCGAGTGCATCGAGACCATTTACACGAACGGAGTGACGTACGATAACCGCATCAAACCAGCCTGTTCTTCTTGGGCGGCCTGTTGTTGTACCGAATTCGCCGCCGACGTTTCTTATAGTATCGCCGATTTCGTCGTTAAGCTCTGTAGGGAAAGGGCCTTTACCGACTCTTGTAGTATATGCCTTTGCGACGCCGATTATGTTTGATATCATTCTCGGACCTACGCCTGTGCCTACGCAAACGCCTGCTGAAAGCGGGTGCGAAGAAGTAACGTAAGGATAGGTACCGAAGTCAATATCGAGTAAAGTAGCCTGAGCGCCCTCAAACATGATAGTTTTGCCTGCTTTGTCGGCTTCAAAAGTAAGTACGGAGACATCGTCCATATGCTGAGAAAGGCGCTGACCGTAGGCAGTATATTCCTTGATAACAGCATCGAGGTCGAAAGGCTTTCCGCCGTAAACAGCAGTAATGATTTTATTTTTAAGCATACCTGTTGACTTGATTTTCTCAGCGAGAATATCAGGGTGAACGAGGTCGAACATTCTGATGCCGCAGCGTTCATACTTATCCATATATGTAGGACCTATACCTCTTTTAGTAGTACCGATATCAGAGTTGCCTCTGAAGCTTTCTGACAGACCGTCGAGTTCTATGTGCCACGGCATAACGATGTGAGCTCTTGGATCGATTTTAAGGTTCTTGGTAGATATACCTCTTTGCTGTAAGCCGTCGAGTTCGCCGATAAGGTCTTTAGGGTCGAGAACGACGCCTGCACCGATAAGGCAGAGAGTATTCGGGTAAAGGATACCTGAAGGGACGAGATGAAGCTTGTAGGTTTCGCCGTTATTTACGACAGTATGTCCTGCGTTGTTACCGCCCTGAGAGCGTACAACAACCTGAGCACGGGAAGCAAGGATATCAATAATTTTACCTTTACCCTCGTCACCCCACTGAGTTCCGACAACAATATTAGCAGGCATTACATTTCCTCTTTTCGTAATAATGATAATGATTTCGATGAATACGGCAGTGCAGTAAGAATCTGTTCTAAAACGGCACTGCAACGCAAGTCAATCCGAGTATTAAAACTTGTTTATAAAAAGTACTCACGATATCGGATTGAGGTAAAACATCACATATAATTAATTATAGCAGATTTCTCAATAGATTTCAATAGCTGCACAAAAAAAATTGATAATTTTTGCCATGCTTTAAAAATTCGGGTAGCAAAAACAGTCTGCAAAAGGTGCAGACTGTTTTAATAAATGTATAGGAGAAATAGCAATATTTGCTAAGAAAAGCAATCATGTTAATTTTTTACCGGAAGTGAATTTATTGCACCCAATACAAACTGCTGAATTGCGACTGCATCCTGAGCGTTTATACCGTCACCGTCTCCCTGAACGTCAGAAGATTTCTGACCATCGGCAGAGAGAGCATATAGAGTGCTGTTCAAAGTATAGCGTCTTACTGCAACAACGTCTGAAATGTCCACATTGCCGTCATTGTTTGCGTCGCCATAAATAACAGTATTTGTTGTTGTATTTTCAGCAGAATAGACATTAACTGAAGGATTTGAAATCTGAACAGGATCTTCTGTCATAGCGTTCTCAGTCCACTGAAGTGTGTATTTCAGACCACTGTTTTTCAGAGCCTTGAAGTCGTTGTAAGCTTCTTCGCTTAATGTATTTTCGGAAGTACCTGGCAGAGTTTCTGAAAACTCAAGGCTTATCTGACCATCCGGAGCTTTTGCATATATAGATGTAGGGTCAGTCGGTTTATGCAGCTTGAGATTTGGGAACTGGGCTATCAAAGATTCCTCGGTAATATTTTCACTGTTTTTGTCGAAATAAACGAACTGTGTTTTGTAGAAATAAATGTACTGTGACTTCCAATTGCCGTACTTAGGGGTTGTTACGCTATAGCTCTCATCAATTGACAGAACATTGCTGTCAGCTTTTATTTTGTCATAAATCTGTTGTCTGTTAGCGGACTCACGCAAGTCGAAGAAATAATGAGCAGAATCTTTTTTGACTATTACGTTAGAGGCAGTGATTCCGTAATCTGCACTGCTTGTTGACAATTCAGAGCCTTCCTTAACCGTAACGGTTGCACCATTATAAGTTTCGGTCAAAAATAAAGGTGTGGCATTCTTTGCCAAAGCGATTGCTGTTGTCTGGAAGTTATTTGGAGTATAGAACTGGCTGAAATTATCACTGCCGAGTTTTTCGTTGATTACATTTTTGAGCATACTCTCTGTTGTATTTGCGACAGAATAAACATTAGAATAAGATTCATAAGTATCAGCAGGGTCGTTTGTAGTTGTAGCTACTACCCAGTTAAGCCTGTATTTAAGGCCGCTGTTTTTCAGAGCCTTGAAGTCGTTGTAAGCATCTTCGCTTAACGTGTATCCAAGAGCTCCCGGAAGTTTATCCGTCAGCTCAAGGCTTATCTGACCATCAGGTGCTTTTGTAAACATATCGTCAGGGTCAGTAGGTGTATGGAGTTTAAGATTCGGGAACTTGGCTATCAAAGATTCCTCGGTAATATTGTCACTTGTTTTTTCAAAGTAAATGCAGCGTACGCTCCAAAGACCCGGCTTAGGTGTTGTAATGCTATAGCTCTCATCAATTGAGAGAACATTACTGTTTGCTTTGATTTTGTCATAAATCTGTTGTCTGTTGGTGGACTCACGCAAGTCAAAGAAATAGTGAGCAGAATCTTTTTTGACTATTGTGTTAGTGGCAGTGATGCCATAATCTGCACCGTTTGTTGACAAGTCTGAGCCTTCCTTAACCGTAACTGTTATGCCATGATAAGTTTCGGTCAGAAGTACAGGGGCTGCATTTTTCTTCAGAACAATAGCTGTCCTTTCAAAGCTATTTGTAGGGTAGTATTCAGTGATGCAGTCACTGCCGAATTTTTCAGCTATTACATCTTCAAACTTGCCAGTAGCATATTTATTTTGAACCATAGCTGAAGCGTAAATCGGAAAAGTTGAGACTGCACAGATACTCATAGCGAGAATTGCTGCCAAAGTTTTTTTCATTCTTTTCATAAAAATTACTCCTTAAAGTGCTTGCTCTGACGGTATGCTATTTTATCATGCAAGCCGACTGAGCTTATACCTATTCTGTACAATTATATTATGAGATACAGTAATAATGCTATACAGTTGCCGCAACAGTATAACAAAAAATTCGTCATCATCAAAATGTGCCTATAAAATGTACCTCCTTTCACATAATTCTAACCTTTGTAATAATGACTTCAGACGATTTTTGAATAGCCGAAAGTATTGATAATTGCGTCTACGTTCTGATTTGAAGCACACATAGAGCATTCAGCAGGAGTCATAGTTTTGTATTCCGGGCAATCGTTGTCAGTAATGTCATCAACGGTAAAGACGGAATTTACAGTGATACCGCCGAAAGAAGCTATAGCACTGAAAATTGAGCAGATTCCTGCAACGTGACCTCCATAATAGCTCAGGCACTCTACTGAACGGTTTATAGTTTTGCCTGTAGACGCTGAAGAAATCAGCATAAGAACCTGTTTATTGCGTATTTCAGCCTGAAGATTATCACGGAAAATGAGTTGGTTATTGTAGTTTGTTTCCGGAGTAATAACTCTGATATCGCTGCCGGAATTTATGCCGTTTCCGTGACGGCCGAGATTTTCTGCGAGAAAAGCTCCTACTATTTCGGTACCCTCAAGGCATATTATAGTATCAACAGGAGTTGAATGTGCATAGAACTTTGCAAGCTCTCCTGCGGCTTCACGAGCCATTCTGTAGCTTGTTTTGATAGATGTCATATCAATATAATAATTTACATGTGAGTGATTTGTTGCAAAATGGCCGGGGATAATATCTATTTTCACCCTGCCGTTAGTTTTTGATTTAATGGTAATTGCTCTTGATTCCATTAGATTCATCTCCTTAAATACATAATGGCATCTCTAAAAACTTCTTTTGAGAAAAAACAGCTATGCACGGCATCTGCTGTGTCAACCATCCCTCATAGTGCGACAGCACGCTTTCGGAAGGTTTCCTTGCAGCTGCTGCACCTATCTGATTTTTCCTTAATCAAACGAGTTTTTAGAGGTGCCCATAAATACCGTATCTCATACTATCAGCATACCAAATTCTGCTATATTTGTCAAGCTAATATATAAATTTTGTAACGGTTCACCAATATTCGGTAATATTTTTGTGCATTTGTAAATGTTAACATTTTTCGCATTGCATTTACAAAGTAAAAAAAATGTGTTATTATATTATAAAAGAATGATATAAATATTTTTCGAGGAGGAAATAATGTCAAATTTAAGAAGAAAACATCTTAACCTGCGTATACTTGCGGTTTTTCAAAGTATAATAATACTTATTCTTATCATATTACTTGTATATGTCGAATTTATCAAAGTCCCTGTCGAAACAAGCGTTCCTGCCTCGGTAATCCTCGATAACAGCAAGGAGGACGGCGAAGTTCGCACAAAAGCTGTCATTGAAAAAAAAGAAACCTACTACCAGCTCGATGGCAAGAAAATCCTCCTGTCAGACGATACCTACGGCGAAATATTTCTTCCTGTATACAAGGATGTTCCTGCAAGTACACTCGATAAAAAAGCTATGGTAACAAGAAACGGTTACACTTTCTATAAGCCCGACAGTAAGGTTACGTCAATACTTGGCATAGACGTATCTGCTCATCAGACCTCAGTCAACTGGCAGCAAGTCAAGGACGCCGGAGTTCAGTTCGTTATGATACGTGTAGGTTATCGCTCCTACGGCGGCGGTCAGATACATATTGACGAAAACTTTGAAGATAATATAAAGGGCGCTGAGGCTGTCGGTATAAACGTCGGCGTTTACTTCTTCTCTCAGGCTGTCACTACTGACGAAGCCGTTCAGGAGGCTGATGCCGTTATTGACGCAATTTCTAAATATAAAATAACTTACCCCGTCGTTTTCGACTGGGAACTCATTTCAGACGACACTGCCCGTACTGATAATATACCCGTAGATACCCTTACTGACTGCTGTGTATCTTTCTGCGAACGTGTTAAATCTGCCGGTTATAAGCCAATGATTTATCAGAATAAACGTACTTCCCTGTTTAAGCTTGACTTACCTCGCCTTACTGATTACGATTTCTGGCTCGCCGAATACGGCTCTACTCCCTCTTACTATTATAACTACAATATGTGGCAGTATTCATGCACAGGCACAATTCCGGGCATTTTTGGCGATGTAGACCTCAACTTAAGCTTCAAGGATTATGCTGCACAATGATTCAATTGCCGACAACTAAAATTGAAAAGTAAATAAAAACAGGACTGACCTTGAAAAGTCAGTCCTGTTTATTTTTCAGATGTGTATTATATTTCACGATTCCTTTGCTTTAGTAACCAATGTATCTGCCGTTGCAAAAATTGAACCTGCTATCATAAACAATAGTGCTATAAAATACTGAAAAGATAATTTTTCCTTTAAAAATACAAAAGATAAAACAGAGCCAACAAATGGTGCTATGGCATAATACGCACTCGTTTTTGCTGCACCAAGAACATTTTGCGCCTTAATATAAAAAAATATACTTAATCCATATGCAATAAAACCAAGAAGTAATACAAGAAAAATATACTTGAGATGCGGCAAACGTTCTCCAATTATTGCTGCTATAATAAGTGAACCAAGTCCGGAGCATATTCCTTTTAACGTTACTATCTGATATGTATTTTTATCAGATATTTTCCTTGTACAATTATTTTCAAATCCCCAGCATATTGTTGCTAAAAGTATAAATGCCGAACTCCATGAAAACTTCAGACAGGATATATCTTCAAATGACAATATAGCACTCGATATTGTAATAAGAACTATTGCTATAAGCAGCTTATGAGAAACACTTTCCTTAAAAATTAATGAAGCAATTATTGTTGTTGCAACAATTTCAAAATTATTCAGCAATGACGCATTTGCTGAGGTTGTATGTAATAGTCCGTACATCAGGAAAATTGGTGCGAGAATATCAAGAACTATCATTCCGATAACATACGGAATGTCGCTTTTCGACAATAAATTATTTTTATTTGTTTCAGAAGAATTTAAAATGAATATTATACCTATTCCTATGCCTGCTCCGCAATAAAGCAATCCCGCCATCATCGTTGATGATACATGATTCAGCAAAGTTTTAGAGCAAGGCATATTTACAGCATAGAATACAGCGGCTGATATTGCAAAAAAAACGGCTTTCATTTTTGGATTTTTCAATGTTTTTCACTTCCGATTACTTTAGGTTACCATTTAATTATACACCCACT
The DNA here is from genome assembly GCA_022641595.1 of Ruminococcus sp. GTDB lineage: Bacteria > Bacillota > Clostridia > Oscillospirales > Ruminococcaceae > Ruminococcus. Next base: position 33,477 of record JALCDN010000015.1, read on the forward strand.
TCATTTAAATTTCAACACGGAAATACAAGTTGTAAGTGTCAAGTAAAAGTAGGCAGGGATTTGAAAAATCGTCACAATGCACAAAATGGGAATTATAATTCTGTAAGAGATTTGCAGGCAGATAAAGA
>JALCDN010000016.1 GCA_022641595.1 Ruminococcus sp.
AAAATTAAGCCTTTTGAATTATGGAATTATAGGATTATCCCAAATTAAAATCATCATCTTATTATTTCACAAGTCCATACGCCTGTATATATGTATACGTTTAAAGGCAAATCATATGAAGTGAAAAGCCATTTTTCTTCAAGTAATAGCTACTTTGGTATAGGAGATAAAATAAAAATTTATATTAATCCTAATTCTCCTGAAAAACTGTACAGTCCAGTAGAAAGAAGAAAAAGCTTCCTAATTGATTGCAGATTATTAGCAATACCACTTTTTTACCTTGTTTTTACAGCGGTATCTGTTTATAAGCTAAAGCATGGTGGCAAAGAAATTCTTATTTTATTATTACAGAAAATAATAAAATAAGAATCTTTATACAGGTGCGTTTAAGAAAAGAATCTATATTTGAAATATTTTTGATAAACGCAATTATAAGGTGTAGTGGCAGCTTTTCGAGGTGCCATATAGTATAAGTTCATCTATTAAATCAGATATTATAAAAGTACCCACACAAGTATGCTTGAAATTAAGCCAGATAATAATTGTGATTTAATTTAATTGTTAGTTCGCATCCATATCTTGGTAACCTATAGCAATAACAAAATGAAAGGATCAGCTTATATAGGCTGATCCCATATTTTTTATGAACTTTTACCATTTCTGAAAACAAGAAGAATATTTTTATAGCATAGGTGCAAAAATATTCAAAAGCCAGCCGGCGATTTTCTTACGCAAAGGAAGCTTTTTGCAGTCATCAATAGAAATTTGTTGTGATAGAGCCTGTGTTTCGAGAAAATCGTCTTTAATATCTGCAACGACAGAGCTTTGATAGAGTAGGCAGGCACATTCATAGTGGAGGTAAAGGCTTCTGTAGTCGAGATTTATTGTGCCTATAACAGCCCTTGCGTCATCTGAAACGAAGCTTTTTGCGTGAATGAAGCCGGGTGTGTACTCAAAGATTTTCACGCCTGCTTCTATAAGGAGTGGATAGTAAGTCCACGCAATCATATAAACATACCATTTATCGGGAATATGTGGAGTAATGATACGAACATCAATGCCTTTTTTTGCGGCAAGCTGTAAAGCGGTAAGCATTTCGTTGTCAAGTATGAGGTAAGGGGTAGTGATGTAGACATATTTTTTTGCATTGTTGATTATATCGAGGTAGACCATTTTTCCGACGTTTTCCTTATCGAGAGGGGAGTCGGAGTAAGGCTGAACGAAGCCATCGCTTTCAAAATCGCAGATTGTGCGATATTTAGGGATAAATGTTTCATAGTCGCTGATTTTAGGTTCATACAGCGCCCATAGTTGAAGGAACATAACAGTGTAGTTCCAGACAGCGTCGCCACGCAGCATAATAGCAGTGTCTTTCCAGTGACCGAAGCGTTCGATTCGGTTGATGTATTCATCAGCAAGGTTAGTGCCGCCTGTGAAAGCTGTATGACCATCTATGACGACAATTTTTCTGTGGTCACGGTTATTTTGTATTGATGATAAAAAAGGTGTAAATCTATTGAATATTCTGCATTTTACGCCGTTTTCCTTAAGTTTGTCGAAAGCCTTTGACGGCATATTGAGCTGAGTTCCGATACCGTCATACATAAAGCGGATTTCAACACCGTGCTTTGCTTTATCAATAAGTATTTCCGAAATAGTGTCGAACATATAGCCTTCTGAAATAATAAAGAATTCCATAAATATAAAGCTTTCGGCTTTTTTGAGTTCCTGTACAAGAGCTTCAAATTGCAGTTCACCGACAGAGAAGTATCTGACGCAGGTTCTTTTGTAAATTGGGAAAGGACCGTATTTGTTGATATATTTTGCAAGATTTGCAGTTGAAGGGCTTTGAATTTCGAGTTCTGAAATTATGTCCTGATTTTGCAAAAGGAAGTTTTTTGAGTAGTCGATGCTGCTGTTCTGACGTTTTGTAAAAATTATTTTGCCTATCTGAGTCTGAACGAAAACATAAGCCAGACCTCCGAAAAGAGGAAGAATGTCGATTGCAATTATCCATGCGAGCTTGTATGATGGGTTATCATTCTGATTTGTTATATAAACGATAAGAATAATATCAAGTATCAGAATACCAGCGTATACCAGGTAATAGCGGTTGCCGAGTTTCCATATGCTGAAGCAGAAGAAGAAGATTTGTACAAGAAGTAGGAAAACGAACATAAAGTATCTGCTGAAAATTTTGCCTAATATTTTTTTCAAGATTATCACCTCTTTAAAAGACGGGTTGAATGTGATATAATGGGTAATGAGAAAGGAAGCGGTTAATGGTGAGTAAAGCATTTGAATATGAACGTAAGGTATATTATTATGAAACAGATAAGATGGGAGTGATGCATCACTCAAATTATATCAGGCTGTTTGAGGAAGCGAGAGTTGCATTTCTTGAAAATGCAGGACTTCCGTACAGCAGTCTTGAAGCGTGTGGACTTATGAGTCCGGTAATATCTGTGCAATGCCGTTATATGAGTCCACTTTCGTTTGATGAGAAATTTGTGGTTGAAACGCAGATAGATTCATTTAACGGTTTCAGATTTGAGATAACATATAAGATAAAGAGCAGGAATTCCGGCAAACTTTGTGCGGAGGGAAATTCTCAGCACTGCTTTACGAATAAAGCCATGAAACCCATTCGGATTAAGAATAATTATCGTGAGATATACGATTTGTTTGAAAGCTGCTGTAATGACTAAAGGAATCTATATTAGAACAAGTTCTTATTCAAGGTAAGGCTTGAGGTATTTGCCTGTATATGAATTTTCGCATTGAGCGATTTGTTCAGGGGTGCCTGTTGCAACGATCATACCGCCGCCGTCGCCTCCCTCAGGACCTAAGTCGATGATGTGGTCAGCAACCTTTATGACATTAAGGTTGTGCTCGATGACGAGAACTGTGTTTCCGTTATCGGTAAGTTTATGGAGAACCTCTATAAGCTTATGGACATCGGCTGTATGAAGACCGGTTGTAGGTTCGTCAAGAATATAGATGGTTTTACCCGTAGCACGTTTTGATAGTTCTGTTGAAAGCTTTACACGCTGAGCTTCGCCACCTGAAAGAGTTGTTGCAGGCTGACCTATTTTGATGTATCCGAGACCGACTTCTTTAAGTGTTTTAAGTTTTCTTGAAATTTTTGGCAGATGTTCAAAAAATTCAACACCCTCATCGACTGTCATTTCGAGGACATCATGAATAGATTTGCCTTTGTAGTGTACTTCAAGTGTTTCACGGTTATAACGTTTGCCTTTACAGACTTCGCATGGAGCGTAAATATCAGGTAGAAAATGCATTTCTATTTTTATGATGCCATCTCCCTCGCACGCCTCACAGCGACCGCCTCTGACGTTGAATGAAAAACGACCGCTTGTATAGCCTCTTGCCTTGGCATCGGCAGTCTGAGCGAAAAGGTCACGGATATCTGTAAATACACCTGTATATGTTGCAGGATTTGAGCGAGGCGTACGACCGATAGGTGACTGGTCAATATTGATAACCTTGTCCAGAAATTCTATGCCTTCCATTTTATCAAAATGACCGCATTTGATTCTTGCACGGTTGAGCTTGCAGGCAAGGTGTTTATAGATGATTTCGTTGACAAGTGATGATTTGCCTGAACCGGAAACACCTGTTACGCATACAAGCTCACCAAGAGGTATATCGACAGTAACGTTTTTGAGATTGTGTTCACAAGCACCTGTTATATGGAGGAAATTTCCGTTTCCCTGACGTCTTTGTTTTGGAACGGGAATTTTTTTTCTGCCGCTAAGGTACTGACCTGTAATAGATTCCTTGCATTTAAGAAGCTTATCGACAGTACCGGCAAAGACGACATTACCGCCGTTTACTCCAGCTCCCGGACCGATATCGACGATGTAGTCGGCAGCAAGCATAGTGTCATCATCATGTTCAACGACAATAAGGGTGTTTCCGATATCACGCAAACGTTTCATAGTAGCGATAAGCTTGTCGTTATCACGCTGGTGAAGACCAATACTTGGCTCATCGAGGATATATAGGACACCCATAAGCGAAGAACCAATCTGAGTGGCAAGTCTTATTCTCTGACTTTCGCCGCCGGAAAGAGTACCTGCCGAGCGTGAAAGGTTTAGGTATTCAAGACCTACGCTTTTAAGGAATCCGAGACGCTCACGGATTTCCTTGATAATCTGAGCACCGATGAACTGTTCACGTTCGGTGAGTTTAAGACTGTTGAAGAAGTCAAGGCAGTCACGAACCGAAAGCTCAGTCAGGTCACTTATATTGATACCGCCTACAGTTACAGCAAGGCTTTCCTTTTTAAGACGTTTTCCATTACATTCAGGACATTCGATTTCGCTCATATAGCTCTGAATGTCGTCCTTTGAGTACTCACTTGTTGTTTCCTTGTAGCGACGTTCGAGGTTATTTACAACGCCTTCAAACGGAGCATTGTAGTTGCCTCCGCCAAGGCTTTGCGGTCTGTGGAGTTTAAGTGGCTTACCGCCTGTACCGTAGAGGAAGATGTCGGTGATTTTTTTTGGAATTTCGCCGATAGGTGTATCAAGAGAGATATTATACTCCTCAGCGATTGCATTGTAGTACATCATAGCTATTGATGAATCGTCAAGACTGTTCCAGCCGGAAGCCTTGATAGCTCCCTGACGGATGCTAAGGTCTTTATTTGGTATAATAAGCTCAGGGTCAACCTTCTGAAAAACGCCGAGACCTGTACAGTGAGGGCAGGCACCAAAAGGATTGTTGAAAGAGAACATTCTTGGAGCAAGCTCTTCGATGCTTATATTATGCTCAGGGCAGGCATAGTTCTGTGAAAAGAGCATAGGTTCACTGCCGACAATATCGACCATTACAAGACCGCCTGTCAGTGCGAAAACGGTTTCAAGGCTGTCAGTAAGGCGTGATTTAATAGAGTCCTTGACAACAAGACGGTCAACTACAATTTCGATGTTATGTTTTTTATTTTTTTCCATAACTATTTCTTCTGAGAGGTCATAAATGATGCCATCGACTCTTACACGGACATAGCCGCTTTTTCTTGCTTGTTCAAGTTCCTTGTTGTACTGACCTTTTCTTCCTCTTACAATTGGGGCAAGGAGTTGTATTTTTGTGCCTTCGGGAAGTTCAGTGATTTTATCGACAATCTGGTCAATAGTCTGCTGAGTTATCTCACGTCCGCATTCAGGGCAGTGAGGAATACCGATTCTTGCGTAAAGCAGTCTTAGGTAGTCATATATTTCGGTAACTGTTCCTACAGTTGACCGAGGGTTTTTTGAAGTAGTTTTCTGGTCTATTGAAATAGCAGGGGAGAGACCTTCAATGCTGTCAACGTCTGGTTTTTCCATTTGACCGAGAAACATTCTTGCATAAGAAGAAAGGCTTTCTACATATCTTCTCTGACCGTCGGCATAAATTGTGTCAAAAGCCAGAGATGACTTGCCGGAACCTGAAAGACCTGTCATAACGATGAGCTTGTCACGAGGCAGAGTGATGTCAATATTTTTAAGGTTGTGTTCTCTTGCACCTTTTATAACGATTTCATTTGAAGACATTAAAATTCACGATCCTTTTTGAAATGTGGAAAATTTAAATATAAGGGTGCTTCTAAAAACTTGTTTGATTAAGGAGAAAGCAGACAGGTGCGATAACTTCAAGAAAATATTCCGAAAGCGTGGTTGTTACACGCCGATGAAAGTTGAAGCAGCAGATTTTCGTGCATAGCTGTTTTTTCTCAAAAGGAGTTTTTAGAGGGCCAATAAAAACTTATAGGCTATTCTCCTTTAATTTCCTTAATTTTATCACGCAAATAAGCGGCGTGTTCAAACTCAAGCATTTTAGCGGCTGTACGCATTTCTTCGGTAAGCTTGGAAATAAGTTCTTTTTTCTCATTTGGAGCAAGTCGTCTGACTTTAGTTTTCTCCTCGACTTTTTCTTTTGATGTAATCTCAAGAACGTTTCTTACTTCTTTGATGATAGTTTTTGGAGTAATACCGTGTTCCTTGTTATACTGCATCTGAATGGAGCGACGGCGTTCGGTTTCGGTGATAGCTTTTTCCATAGAACCTGTAACGCAGTCTGCGTACATAATGACCTGACCTTTGCTGTTTCTTGCAGCACGGCCGACAGTCTGAATGAGGGAGGTTTCACTTCGCAGGAAACCTTCTTTGTCAGCGTCAAGTATTGCGACAAGAGAGACCTCTGGTATATCGAGACCTTCTCTTAGAAGGTTTATACCTATAAGTACGTCAAATTCGCCGTTTCTGAGATCACGGATAATTTCCATTCTTTCGATAGTATCAATATCCGAGTGTAGATATTTTACTCTGACGCCGATATTTTCATAGTAAGCGGTAAGGTCTTCAGCCATTTTTTTGGTAAGTGTAGTAACAAGAACTCTTTCATTTTGTGATGCACGGGTATTGATTTCGGAAAGCAGGTCATCAATCTGTCCTTCTGTAGGTTTAACGATGATTTCGGGGTCTATAAGACCTGTAGGTCTTATGACCTGTTCAACAATTTTATTGGTTTTCTCACGTTCAATTTTTCCGGGAGTTGCACTGACGTAGATAGCAGTATTAATATGTGCATTAAATTCCTCAAAATTCAGGGGGCGGTTATCGTAAGCACTTGGAAGTCTGAAGCCGTAATCAACAAGAGTAGTTTTTCTTGCATGGTCGCCGGCATACATTGCACCTACCTGTGGGAGCGTGACATGGCTTTCGTCAACGATAAGGAGAAAATCTTTTGGAAAGTGGTCAAGAAGTGTCATAGGGGTACTGCCTTCCGGCCGTCTTGCCAGAACTCTTGAATAATTTTCGATACCGCTGCAAAAGCCCACTTCTCTGAGCATTTCCATATCATAATGTGTACGTTGAGAGATTCTCTGAGCCTCAATAAGTTTATGGTTAGCGTTAAAGAAATCGATACGTTCGGCAAGTTCCTGGTCGATATCCTTTAGAGCCTCTTCAATTTTTTCGTCACCAACAACATAGTGAGAAGCAGGGAATATTGCAGCGTGTGACATAGTTGCTTTAATTTCGCCTGTAACTACATTTATTTCAGAAATTCTGTCAATTTCGTCGCCGAAATATTCTACACGGATAGCGGAATCATCAGAGCGTGATGGAAAGATTTCGATAACGTCGCCTCTTACTCTGAATTTATTTCTTGAAAAGTCGATATCATTTCGTTCGTATCTTATTTTGATAAGTTCGTCAATAAGCTGTTGACGAGGTTTTTCAGCACCCTGTCTTATAGAAACCGTCATACTTCTGTACTCTTCCGGGCTGCCGAGAGAATATATGCAGGAAACGCTTGAAACGATGATAACGTCCTTGCGTTCGGCGAGAGCTGAGGTAGCAGAATGACGCAGTTTGTCGATTTCGTTGTTTATAGAGGAGTCTTTTTCAATATAGCTGTCTGTGCTTGGAATATAGGCTTCTGGCTGGTAGTAATCGTAGTATGATACAAAGTATTCAACAGCGTTGTGCGGAAAGAATTCCTTGAATTCCGAGCATAGCTGAGCGGCGAGAATTTTATTATGAGCGAGAACGAGAGTAGGCTTGTTGATTTTTGCGATGACATTAGCCATAGTAAAAGTTTTGCCTGAACCGGTAACTCCAAGAAGAATCTGTTCTTTTTCGCCGTTTTTTATTCCGTCGCACAGAGCCTGAATAGCTTGTGGCTGGTCACCTGCTGGTTTATATTGTGAGACAAGTTCAAATGAATCCATATTAAACTCCGATCTTAAAGTGGTTCAAATATTGATTGGGCATCTAACCCGTGAATATTTTATGTGCAGAATAAAATTCAAAAGCTTAGGGATAAAAGCACAGTAATACTGGCGTATTGCAAGTTTTTCTGATGACAGATTCAGGCTTTTAGGCAAGCAGAAAAATTCAGGAGATAGTTGTCACATCAATAAGGCCATCTTTAAGGCAATGCAGCACAATTTTTGCAGTGCCGAAAGCACGCTTTTTACATTACTGGCATCTCTAAAAACTCATTTTGAGAAAAAACAGCTATGCACGGCATTTGCTGTGTCAACCTCCCTCATAGTGACAGCACGCTTTCGGAAGGTTTCCTTGCAATTGCTGCACCTATTTGATTTTCCATTAATCAAACGAGTTTTTAGAGGTGTCCATTATGACTGAGTGAAAAAATTTTCATAGTAAAACAAGTTTTTTATTGATGGTGTTCTAAACAAATCAAAAAATATCACATTCTTATTATACCATAATAATCTCATAAAATAAAGGGGGTATAACAAATTTTATCGAACATATTTTCTTAAAAGTGAAATATATCTATACTTTTAATAGAATTTGTATATTTACTTAAATGAGTAAAATATGGTGATAAAGTAATAAATAGCTTGACAATGTGAAAAAAATATGTTATACTTTAGAAGCTTTATCAGTTTAAAGCGTTATTGCTTTACGCAATTAAAGATAATATTTTTAAAGAAATGAGGATTATTATGGGAACTCAGGTAAGTACTCTCATCATATTGGTAGTATATTTCATTATTATGCTGGCAATAGGAATTTACACATCAAAAAAGACAAAATCAGTAAATGATTTTGTGCTTGGTGGACGAAATGTCGGTTCGTGGCTGACCGCATTTGCTTACGGAACTTCATATTTTTCAGCCGTTGTATTTATCGGATATGCAGGACAGTTTGGATGGAATTACGGCATATCTGCAACATGGATAGGCATAGGCAACGCAATACTCGGAAGCCTTATACCATGGTTTGTTATGGGACGCCGAACAAGACTTATGACAAATCATATCGGAGCAAAAACTATGCCGGAATACTTTGAACTCAGATTCAATTCACAGAAGCTGAAGCTTGCATCAGCAGTAATAGTATTTGTATTTCTCATTCCGTATACAGCTTCAGTATACAATGGACTTTCAAGACTTTTCGGAATGGCATTCAATCTTGGGGAAAACGGTTATCTTTATGTTATAATTGCAATGGCATTTATGTCCGCAGTATATGTAATACTTGGCGGATATTCAGCAACTGCTGTAAACGATTTTATTCAGGGAATCGTAATGCTTGTGGGAATAATAGCAGTTGTAATCTGTACACTCAACGGTGTCGGCGGATTTTCAAGTGCAGTTAAGGAACTTGGAAAGATAGAGGGTGCTGACAAACTGGATACACTTTTTGGCCCTGACCCGATAAATCTTTTGGGCGTAGTGATACTTACATCACTTGGTACATGGGGACTTCCACAGATGGTTCAGAAATTCTACGCTATAAAAGACGAAAAATCAATTGCAAAAGGTGCATTGATTTCAACAATATTTGCAATTGTAGTAGCAGGCGGTTCATATTTTATGGGCGGTTTTATAAGACTTTACTGTTCACTAAACGGTGAAAGCGGAAAAGCTGCAATCAATATTGTAAACGGTAAGCCTGAATTTGATGCTATGGTACCTGCAATGCTTGATTCCGCACTGCCGGATATGCTTATAGGACTTGTAGTTGTTCTTGTACTTTCCGCATCACTTTCGACTCTTTCGTCACTTGTTCTTACATCAAGCTCAACACTCACGATTGATATGATAAAGCCGAAAATGAAAAAGATGACCGAAAAGAAGGAAGTTCTGATAATGAGAGTGCTTATTGCCGTATTCCTTATAATATCGGTAATAATTGCATCAAATAAAAATGCATCGATATCGACTCTTATGTCTTACTCATGGGGTGCACTTTCAGGAGCATTTCTTGGCCCGTTCCTTTATGGACTGTTTTCAAAAAAAGTAACCGCAGCTGCTTGCTGGGCAAGTATGGCAACAGGTATTGGCATTACCGTAGTACATATGGTACTTTTCGGTCTTGGACTTGATGTATTCAGTGGATTAAGGCAAAGTGTTATTGATATGAATTGGTCACTTAATATACTTTCACCGATAAATGCAGGAGCATTTTCAATGATAGTATCGCTTATCATAGTGCCGCTTGTAAGCTGCTTTACACAGCCGCCTGCAAAGGAAGTTGTTGATAATGCATTCAGCAGCATTGAATAATATCTGAACAAAATCAAAATTAAAAAAGCGACAGAACTTAAGTTCTGTCGCTTTTGCATATAATAGAGTTAGCACATATGGCACAGTTTATTTTTTTGTAATTAAAAAAGCAAGTGCCAGAAGAATTGCAAGCATTGAGAATCCGAATATGGAGAAAAGTCTAAGATATTTGCCTTTTTCGGCAAGCCCTGATTTTGCATAGAATTTATATGATATAAGGCTTGCAAGCGAAGCGATAGGAGTTCCGAGACCGCCGATGTTTACGCCCATAAGCAGAGGCTTGTATTTATCAGTAAATTCAGAGAGCATAACGGCAGCAGGGACGTTGCTGATAATCTGACTCAGACCTGCTGAAACGATAAGTTCACGGTTATGGACAGCATTTGAAACTAAAGTTCTTACTGACTCAATGTTGCCGGCATTTCCGGAAAAAATGAAAAAGCATATAAAAGTCATAAGCAGGGCGTAATCGACTTTAAGGAGCAGTTTTTTGTTTGTAAGAAAGATTATGGGAATTGTGAATGCAAGGCAGACGTAATCGGAAATAATTCTTGAAACCGTAAGCAGGCAGAGTATGAAGAGGACAATATAAACTGTCAGTTCTTTTACAGGTAACGGTGGCGTGGAACGAGGTTTTACGGTGAATTTTTCACGGCTCAGAAAACGAAGCATAATCAGAAGAAGGAGATAGCTTGCAACGCTAAGTGGCAGCATAGTGACGATAAAATCCGTAAGTCCAAGCTTATATCGTGCATAGATGTAAAGGCACTGAGGGTTTCCAAGAGGAGTCAGCATACTTCCGAGGTTAGCCGAAGCTGTTTCGATTACGACAGTCATAGCCAGGTCATTTTTAGAGTTGGTTTCCTCAAATATCATAATTGTGAGCGGTACAAATGTTATAAGGGCGACATCATTTGTAAGCAGCATTGACGAAAAGAAGCAGAGGTTCATCATAATGAATCCGAGAGATCTTGCACTGCCGGCTTTTGTGATAAGTAGGGAGGAAGCCTTTCCGAATACGCCGATATTTCTCAGACCTGCAACGGCAGACATAAGGCAGAAAAGCAAAATAATTACGGAAGTATTTATGTATGAAAAGTAATCACGGCATGGTGGATAAAAGAACATAGAAATGACTGCTGCGGCAAATGAAACTGTAAGAACGGTCTGTCCTTTAAAAAACGTTGTAAATTTTTTGAATATTTCAGTCATTTCAGTGTATGTACCTTGTCAAATACAGCATAGAATTTGACGGGAATATGTTTATCAATATGGCATTTGCCGAAATACCATTTTCTGAAATAACAGGCTTTTATTATGTCTTCAAAGAAAGCATGGACTTCAAGACGCTGAAAAACATCGACGCCAAGGCAGTCCTTAAGAGAAGCAGGCGGTTCATGAGTAATTATGTAGTCAACGGAATTTGTATTTGCTGCAAGATTGTCAATAGCGTTCATAATTTCTAAGTGAGTAGGCTGTTCCTGAATCCACCAGTTTGAGCTGTCACGGCGAAAATCGAAGTCCTGACTGTGACCGCCGCCGAAAGTAAAAATTTTCTTACTTTCTATTGTATAGACCTGACCACGCATCAGATGTATAATATTTGGCATTATAAACTGAACATTTCCGCCGTTCCACTGAGTTACTTCGTAACGCTCAAGCAAATCAAAATTTTCGTGACAACCGTCAAGAAAAGCAATTGTAAATTCTTTTTCGGCAAGTTTTTTAAGAACGGAATTTTCTTTTCTTGAACCGTCCCATATAAAGCCGAAATCTCCGCATATAATAAGAGTATCACCTTTTTGCAGTTTTTTAACTGCCGGGTCTTTAAAGCGCATTATATCGCCGTGCATATCGCCGGTAACATATATCAAAATCAAAACCTCCATTGCAATTTGTTCTAATCATATTCTAACATATTTTTTCATAAAGGTAAATACGAATAAAAAAATTTTTTAAAAGGCTTTTAAAAGTTGTAAAAATCTGTTATAATAAAATAAGAATTTTCTGAAAACAAATTTAGAGCATCTCTGAAAGAACTATTATATGAAAAAATAGTTTTAAGATGCTATAATTATCTTTTAAACGGGGAGTTTATTATGAAGAAATTTATTGCGGTTTTGTCTGCTTTTATTATTACACTGACATTTATCATTCCGACAAAGTCTGAGGCACTTAATTTTCCTTTGACCACACCTATTACAAGTGAATCGGCAATGGTTATGAATCTTGACACAGGAACGGTCATTCACGAAAAAAATGCTGATGCTCAGCAAATGCCAGGCTCTGTTGTTAATATAATGGTTGCAATAGTATGCCTTGAAAATTGTAAGGACCTTGATGAGGAGATTACAGTTGATTCTTCTGTATACGATTATCTTATCAATACACAATATCCTGATGACCTAAGATATGCCGATATCTGCAATGGTGATGTTCTTACGGTGAATGACCTGCTTTATGCAATGATGCTTACTTCGTCCGTAGAAGCATGCGAAACGCTTGCAAATCATTTTGGAAACGGAAATGTTGATAATTTCGTTAAGATGATGAACGACAAAGCAGCAGAAATTGGATGCACATCGACTCACTTTATGAATCCTACGGGGCTTTTCGACGCTCAGCAGTACACAACAGCCCGTGACGTAATGAAAATGACAAAATATGCTTTGGGCGTGTCGGTTTTTGAAACGATTTCAACTGCTCAGACATACAACCCGAGTGTTCCGAATCTACAGAATCATGCTGACGTTACATCATGGGTGTGGACTAACTCCAACGTTATGATGGACCCGACAAGTACGGATTACTACTACAAGGGTGCAAAGGGTATAAAAACAGCAACGCTTAATGCTATCGGAAGAAACATAGTCTCGATGGCAAGCAAAGATGGTAACAATTATCTTATAGTAGCAATGAAATCTCCGATAAATAATCCTCAGGGTGACACAGAGTATTACCACGTCGAAGACGCAATAATTCTTTTTGACTGGGCATTTGAACATTTTTCATATAAGACAATTCTTGATGCTTCAGAGGAGGTAGGAGAGCTCCCTGTAGAGCTTGCCGAAGGCAACGACTATGTATTGCTTAAACCTAAAGAAGAATATTCGGACTTGTGGTACGACGGAATAGACACATCACTTATAAGTAAAGAGGATATTGTTTATGAAAAAGGAGTCCTTCAGGCACCAATATCCAAGGGACAGAAGCTCGGAGTTGTACATCTTAAATATTCAGGTGAGGAAATTGCTGCGGTTGACCTTGTTGCAGTAAGTGATGTCAAGCGTTCTGTTACAAAATACAATATGTATGCGGCAAAGAAATTCAAAGATTCAAAATGGTTCAGCACTGCTATTCTTATATCGTCAATACTTTCAGGAATATATATTCTCCTTTGTGTATATTCATTTATATGCTATAAGAATAATGCAAAGCCAATATCGCCTGTTTATGCCGTACCGAGGGTAAAGAAAAACAAAAAGCAAGATAAAAATGATAAATCTGAAAAATAAAGATAATACGCACACAAGATTTGTGCAGTGTTGCTTGAAGTTCTGTTTTAATTGACACAGCAATATAATAAGGGTATCCATAATATTTGGTTGCAGTTTTTAAACTGCAACCATTTTTTTATATTTCATTCAACAATTCATATCTTAAGTGCCTGCAGCATACAATTTACAAAGACAACCTCTGAAAGAGAATTCTGTAAAATAGAAAGGCAGGATAAATATGAATAATAAAAGCTGTTATGCGTCCATATGCAGGTATGTTCCAGAGAGTATAAGGCGATGTCTTGAAGCGGTGAGCGATGCTGACAGGGAGAAAATCAATGAGATAAGGCTCAGAGTCAATCGACCCGTATCGGTAACAAGTAGCGGAAAAAGTTATTTTGTAACGAAAAACGGAGGTCTTACAGCACAACCGTTACTTGGAGTGAACGCTGAAAAGTCTGAAATTTCGGAAACTCTTAAGGCTATTTGCAGTTTTTCGGTTCACAGCTACACAAAGGAGCTTTCGCAAGGCTACATAACAATAGAAAACGGTGTGAGAGCAGGAATAGCAGGTACAGCGGTACAAAATGGAGACAATAAAAATTCAGTGAAATATATTAATGCGTTGAATTTCAGAATACCACGTCAGGTAAAAGGTTGTGCAGAAATGATATGCAGTAAGCTTTGTGCACAAAAGCCTTGCGGAATCATTATATGTGGAGGAGTTTCTTCAGGAAAAACGACACTTTTGCGTGATATATGCCGGATACTCGGAAATCGTTTCATAGTAAGTCTTGTGGACGAGCGTGGCGAGCTTGCAGGTTGCAGTGAAGGTGTTCCCGGAAATGATGTTGGTGCTTTCACTGACGTTCTTGACGGATATTCACGTTCGGACGGTATAATATCTGCAATTCGTTCACTTTCGCCGGAGGTGATAATGTGCGATGAAATCAGCACAGATGAAGACTCAAAAGCTATTCTGAGTGCGGCAGGTTGTGGTGTCAGATTTATAGCAACTGCACATTGTGAAAATGCTGACGACCTGAAAAAGCGTCATTTTATAGCCGGTCTTATAGACAGTGGAATATTTGATTATGCAGTTATAATGGCAGGCAGTAAAGCTCCGGGAGTAATAAAGGAAATCAGGAGAATAAAAAATGATTAAGTTTATAGGAGCAATTATGATAGTATTTGCAGGAGCAATATGTGGAGCGGCAGCGTCAGAGAAGCTCAGAAGTCGCCGTACAGCGTGTAATACACTTATTGAAGCAGTGAATCAGATATCGGTTATGATAAACTATCGTGGGCTTACATTTTATGAAATAGCAAGTGAACTGAAGTCACAGCCACAGCTATCAGGACTTGGATTTATAAACGGACTTCCCGAAAAATATGACGGAATCTCAGGACTTTCGGTAAAATGGAACGATGCACTTGAAAACGACGAAATAATAGGAGATGAAGAAAAATCGTATCTCAGAAGCTTTGCGGCAAGTATAGGTTCAAGCGATAAGGACGGACAACTCTCCGGACTTGAACTGCTCAGACAACAGCTTGAATCAGCCGAAAAAAAGCGTGAGGAAGAATATCGCCGAAAAGGAAAGCTTTATCGCTCAATAGGAGTTCTTGCAGGCGTAATGGCGGGAATTATGCTGATATAGTACAATTTATATCGGTGCAGTTTCTTAAAAAGGAGACGTTTTTATGGATATCGACCTGATATTTAAAATAGCCGGAACCGGAATAATTGTTGCCGTACTTAATCTTGTTCTGAAGCGTGCAGAACGTGAGGAGCAGGCGATGATGACAACGCTTGCCGGACTTATAGTAGTGCTTGTGATAATAGTTCAGGAAATCGGAAATTTGTTCGATACAGTCAAAACGGTGTTTGGGTTATGGTAGACAGTTGTTTTCAGGTAGCTGCATTCTGTATTGCAGGAGCTATAGCGGCTCTGGTCATAAGGCAGTACTGTCGTGAACAGGCAATGCTGCTGACACTTGCTGTGAGTGCGGCAGTGATGTATGGATTTGTAAAAATAATAAGTCCTGTGCTTGAAAACGTAAGGGAGATGTTTTCTGATGCAGGAATGAGTGACAGTTACATATCACTTCTTCTGAAGGCGACAGCAATATGTTTTACTACACAAATCTTGTCTGAAATATGCCGTGACAGCGGAGAGCTTGCTATTGCATCGGCATCTGAGCTATGGGGCAGGGGAGCCTTGCTTGTACTTTCACTGCCAATGCTTGATGCATTGCTTGAAACCATTACGAATTTTCTGTAGGAGTGAAAATGAAAAGAATAATAAAATTAATGGGAGTGTCTATAGCTGCTTTTTTGACGATTTTGCTGTTTCCGTCAGATTTTTCGGCTTATTGTCAAGATGATGAAATTGTGGAAACTTCACCTTATACGGAGCAGATTAAGGGTCAGGTAGATGAAATTCTTGATGATTACGATATATCGTATTCACTTGATGATATATCTGATATGTCACTTGATGGACTGGCATCTGGTATAAAGGAGTCTGTTGAGTCACGCATAGCGGCACCGTTCAGGCTTTTGGGCATAATACTTATTCTTGTAATTTTCTCGGCTTTTATAAAGTCTGCGGGTGAATCGGCATTGTCGCCAAGAGGCGTGAATATGTTTTCTCTTGTGAGTGTTATATCTGCCGTAACAGTTATAAGTACGCCGCTTTTGAATTCTTTTGACTATGCGGCGGACGCAATGGAGCGAGGCGGAAATTTTATGCTTGTTTTCGTACCTGTTTTTGCGGGAATCTCTGTGTTCTCGGGAGGACTGACCGCCGTAAGTACGTACAATGTAATAACATTGTCGGCTGCCGAAATTTTTGTGGAGCTTGCGAAGAATATTTTTATGCCTGTTATCGGTATGACAGCCGCACTTGCAGTAGTAAACAGCGTTTTTTCAAAAGCTCCTGTTGATGGGCTTATAAGAATGATACAGAAGGCTGTGACATGGAGCCTTACGGTGCTTACAACACTTTTCACTGGGTTTCTGACGATTAAAAGCACTATTTCTGCGGCAGCTGACGGTGCGGCGGCAAAAACTGTAAGGCTTATGATATCAGGTTTTGTACCGGTTGTAGGAGGAGCCGTATCGGACGCATATTCAACTGTCAAGGGAAGCCTTAATTTAGTAAGATGCACAGCAGGAGCCGCAGGAGTAATTGCGATATCAATGATACTTCTTCCGCCTGTACTTGAGCTTTTGTGCTTCAGACTGGTTATGAAGCTTGGTGCAGGTGTGGCAGGACTGTTTTCAGCAGAGCCGATTGAGAAGCTGCTGAAAAGTCTTGATGCAGGACTTTCGATAGCAATAGCGATAATAGTATGCTTTTCACTTTTATTTATAATAAGTACTGCTATACTTATGAAGACCATATCAGGTGTGTAGGTAATTATGGAAGAAATAAAAGAAATGATAAGAGCAGTCTGCATTGCGTCAGTTGGCGTTTCCGTGCTTGAAAGCCTTACCGAGGGAACAAGGCTGAGA
The DNA here is from genome assembly GCA_022641595.1 of Ruminococcus sp. Taxonomy (GTDB): domain Bacteria; phylum Bacillota; class Clostridia; order Oscillospirales; family Ruminococcaceae; genus Ruminococcus. Next base: position 17,069 of record JALCDN010000016.1, read on the forward strand.
AATCAGATGAGATTTTTGTTATCACTTGCATTTATTGCAGTTATAGCTGTTCCGATAGCAAAGGGCGTGCTTAATTTTTCGCTTTATGATGTGAAAAAGTATATTGGCACTGAAAATATTGAAATAGATGATGAATATTACAACGGATATGTTGAATATCAGGCAGGTCAGAATATAAAGCAGGTTCTTTCTGATAAGCTTGATGGTAGCGGAATAAATTACAGTAATTTGGAGGTTGAGGTTAATATTCCGGAAACAAACAGCATAATAATTAGTAAGGTCATTATCAGAACAAAGCAGTTCGATGAAGCTGAAAAAATAATCCGTGAAAATGTTGGAGAGGAGACCGAAATCGTTAATGAAGCTGAATGATGTGTTCGGCAGATTGTTAAACGGAAAGAAATCTGCTGCTGCAATAATAATGCTGGGTACGGCAGGACTTTGCCTTATAATGGTTTCGTCGCTGATTCCTGGCAAAAAGAGCGATAATAATGATAATGATACACAGAAAAATTACAATACATCGGAGGCTGACAGTACTGACTACCGAGAAGATGCTGAAAAGAAGCTTACTGAGTTTCTTAAAGGAATAGATGGAGTCGGTGAGGTTGAAGTTCTTGTAACTGTAAGAAGCAGTGAAGAGTATGTTTATGCTAAGGAGGGCAAAACAATAAATTCCGATGATAGAAAAGAGGAGGAGAAGAAATATGTGATGACAGGAGGCAGCAATGGTAAATCCGCACTTGTGGAAACTGTAAAGAGTCCTGTGATAAGCGGAGTTGTAATAGCCTGCAGTGGATTTGACAGTGCCGTTGTGCAGGAAAGAGTGTACAAGTCGGTATCGACTGCATTCAATATACCCACAAGAAATATTTATGTGACAAAACTTCAGAAATAAGGAGAATAATTATGAAAAAGCCAACAATGATAATCGGAAAGAAACAAATAATAATGACGTGTCTGACACTTATGCTCGGAATAGCTGTTTACATAAACTATGTTACAACACCGTCTGAGCTTGTTGGAAAGGATACTAAAAAGGTAGAAATGTCTGACGAAAATACAAATTACGGCGATACTGAGCTTGTAAATGGTGAAATGCCAACCGATGCTGCGACAGATACTGCTGCTTCGGCAACAGATTATTTTGCTCAGGCACGACTTGATAAGATGAATAACCGTGATGAGGCGGTTCAGACGCTGCAGTCAATAATCGGAGGCGGAGATGTTACCGAAGACGAAAAGGTTTCCAAAGCACTTGATGCCGTTGAGGTTTCAAAACTGATAGAGTGCGAGGGAAATATAGAATCTCTCATAAAAGCACAGGGATACGCCGATTGTGTTGCATATCTTGATGGCGAAAGTGCAAAAATTGTCGTCAAAACCAATGGACTTGACAAGGCTCAGGCAGCCGCAATTAAAGAAGTAATACTTGGCGAGGCAAACATACCCGCAGAAAATATAAGAATTTTTGAAGTAAAGTAGTTGTACTATCGGAATTTTTTTGGTATAATATATAGGAGCATATTTTTATATTTGTATTATACAAGGTTTTTGACAAGACTTATATATTCTGACACATTCCCTTGCATGATACACTTACCGTAAAGCTCTGCTTAATAAAAGATGTAAAGTCATATTGACATACTTTGAATTGCAGAGCAATAATAAAGTGTACCTCTAAAAACTCATTTGACTAAGTGAAAAGCAGATAGATGCCGTATATAGCTGCTTTTTATCAAAAAGAGTTTTTATTAGGTAACCTAAAAGCTTTTATAAGGTCTGATTAAGCTGTTTGCCGGACGAACGGAGGTTTAAAATGAACAATACAGAAATTTCATCTGCCGGAACTTTAAAGGTATCGGAAAACGTTATCGTTACAGTTGCAAGACTCGCCGCACTTGATGTAAAGGGTGTGGCAGGTCTTAAAACACAAAAATGCAATGCTCTTGGCAAGGATAATTCAATAAGTGTGACACATATTGGAGATGTTGCCGCTATAGAGATTTTCATTAAGGTGAAAAACGGCTTCAAAGCCACTAAAGTCGCTCAGGAAGTACAGAACACTGTAAAGGAAAATATACAGAGTATGACTGGTATCACAGCCGCAAGAGTAAATGTGGTTGTGGACGGAATAGAATTTGATTGATTAAGGAGTTAAAAATGACAAGACGTGAAGTTAGAGACTGCGCTTTTAAGCTGATTTTTGAACAGCTTCTGCGTGGCGATGATATTGAGGAGCTGTATGATATTGCAAATGAAGTAGACGAAATTACCGTTGATGACCAGGTAAGAGCCCTTACAGACGGTGTTCTCGAACATTCAGCAGAGCTTGACGAAATAATTGCAAAGTACAGCAAGTCCCGTGCAGTCTCAAGAATATCAAAGCTGAACCATGCTATACTCAGAGTTGCACTGTATGAATCTATCTATGACGATAATACACCTATGAACGCCGCTATAAGTGAGGCAATCAAGCTGTCACAGATATATACCTATCAGGAGGATACTTCGTTTATCAACGGCGTTCTCGGTGCTTTTTCCCGTGATTTTTCCGGTGCAAAAGAAACTGAACAGGTTTCTGCCGAAAACGATTCTGAGCAAAAACAGGAAGCGACTGAAAATGCCTGATTTTCTCGGAATTGATACAAGTAATTACACTACCTCGGCAGCAATTTTCCGAAGTGAGGAGAATCGGATAATTCAGGTCAAAAAGCTTTTGCCGGTAAAAAACGGTGAGCTTGGTCTAAGACAAAGTGATGCTGTTTTTCATCATACCAGACAATTGCCACAGATGATAAGCGAACTTTTCAGTATTGAGTCTTCATTGTCACCACAGTATGTCTCGGTTTCGGTAAAGCCACGAAATGCTGATGGTTCTTATATGCCGTGTTTTCTTTGCGGAGAGGGGGCGGCTGAAATGATTTCCACTGTAAATCATATTCCGTTATATAAAACCTCACATCAGATAGGTCATATTCTTGCCGCTTTGTATTCTGCTAATGCTATGGAACTTGTAAATCAGCCGTTTATCGCTTTTCATGTAAGCGGCGGAACTACAGACTGCCTGCTGTGCAGACCGGATAAAAATAAACTTATAGATGTTACCCAGCTTGGTACATCAATTGACCTAAAAGCTGGACAGGCTGTTGACAGAATAGGTCTGATGCTTGGACTTGAGTTTCCATGCGGTCAGTCACTTGAAACGCTTGCGGCTCAGAGCAATCAGAATTTCAGGATAAAGCCTACTTTAAAAGGAAATGACTGCTGCCTTTCAGGACTCGAAAACAAGTGCCGCAAAATGATTGATGACGGCTTTCCTTACTGTGATATAGCAATGTACTGCCTTTGCTTTATTGCCGAAACTATTATGTCAATGGCTGATGTCGCTTTGAAAAATTCAGGTAAGCTTCCTCTTGTTTATGCAGGCGGAGTTATGTCAGATGCTATAATCCGTGATAAGATTATTTCCCGTTTTGAATCAGCAAAATTTGCAAAACCAGTTTATTCATCTGATAATGCGGCAGGTATTGCAATTTACGGATATCTTTGCCTTAAAAATTGTACCGATTAAATATTTGACTCAAAGGAATGAACAGTGAAATGGCTGTATTGACTGTAACTCAGATTAACCGCTATATAAGCTTCAAACTGAAAGAAGACCGGAATATACAAAGCATTATGGTTCAGGGCGAAATTTCAAATTTTACTAACCACTACAGAACAGGACATCTTTATTTTACACTGAAAGACGGCGAAAGCTCAATTAAAGCGGTTATGTTTGCTTCAGCGGCATCAAGACTTAAATTTGTTCCGGAAGACGGTATGTCAGTTATAATTTCCGGAAGCGTTTCAGTTTTTGAACGTGACGGCGTTTATCAGTTATATGTAAATGATATTCAGCCTTATGGTGCAGGTGCAGAATATATTGCAATAGAACAGTTGAAAGCAAAGCTTGCAAAAGAGGGGATTTTTGATAATGCCCATAAAAGGCAGCTTCCTGTTATGCCTTCAAAAATTGGCGTTGTAACCTCTAAAAGCGGAGCAGCACTTCGTGATGTTGTGAATATTCTTTCAAGGCGTTATCCTATAGGTGAGCTTTTGATTGTTAACGCTCTTGTACAGGGCAGCTCCGCCGCAGACTCGGTATGCAAGGGTATTATGAAGGCTGAACTTGCAGGGTGCGACGTTATTATCGTTGGTCGTGGCGGAGGTTCAGCAGAAGACCTGAGTGCATTTAATTCCGAAAAGGTCGCAAGAGCGGTGTATAATTCAAATGTACCTGTAATTTCAGCTGTCGGACACGAAACAGACTATTCTTTGACCGACCTTGCCGCCGATATGAGAGCACCTACTCCTTCGGCTGCGGCAGAACTTGTTGCACCATCTGTCGATATATTAAGCAGCAGAATAGATTCACTTATGAATCGTGCTGAAAATGCTGCACTCAAAATGATTGATGACTACACTGACAGACTTGTAAGTCTTAACAGTAGCATTATGAGGTTTTCACCGGAAAATCGTCTAAAACTCAGCAGCGAAAAACTTGACGCTCTTGAAAAAAGATTGCAAAATTCAGCTTCATCATCATTTGAAAGACGAAAATCAAAGCTTGACCAGCTTATACGCACACTTGACAGCCTTAGTCCGCTGAAAGTTCTGTCAAGAGGCTATTCACTTGTATACAGTGGACAAAAACTTATAAATGACGCTTCAATGCTGAAAAATGACGACGAAATAAACGTCAGATTTGGAAATGGCGAAGCATCTGCTGTTGTAAAGCAGATTTCCGTCGGGAGGTAAATATGTCTTTTGAAGAAAATATGAAAAAACTCGAACAAATCGTTGCAGAGCTTGAAAAAGGTGAGATTTCTCTGGAAAAGTCAGTCGAACTTTTCAGCAGCGGCGTTAAGCTGTCGGCAATGTGCAAACAGCAGCTTCGTGAGGCTCAGCTTAAAATAACAGACGAGGATTCGGCTGATTAGGGAGCATTAATATGGTTTTTAATGAACAGCTTGATTTATATATAAATACGGTACAAAGTAATCTCAGAAAATATAACAGCACTGCCGATGGTACCTGCGGCTGCGAAAATCTTATAAAGGCAATGAACTATTCCCTTGAAGCAGGCGGAAAACGTATAAGACCAGTTCTTGTCTACGAATTCTGCCGTGCGTGCGGAGGAAATTTAAGGCAGGCAGATGCTCCTGCCGCCGCTATCGAAATGATACATACTTTTTCTCTTATTCACGACGACCTTCCGGCTATGGACAATGACGATTACAGAAGAGGCAGACTTTCATGTCACAAGGCTTTTGATGAAGCTACTGCTATACTTGCAGGTGACGCACTTTCAGTTCTGCCGTTTGAAATCATTGCCGATGCAGATGAACTTTCGGCAGATAAAAAAATCAGAATTATTTCATGCCTTTCAAAAGCTGTCGGACGTGAGGGCATGATAGGCGGTCAGGTAATCGATATGGAAAACGAGAGTCTTCCACAGGTCAGTGAAGCAAATTTGAGAAATATGTATAGGAAAAAAACAGGTGCACTTATTATGGCATCGTGTGTTATGGGTTGTATTTGCGCAGGAGCTTCTGATAAGCTTATTTCGTCTGCTTCGGAATACGCTTATAACCTTGGACTTGCTTTTCAGATTGTTGACGATATTCTTGATGTTACAAGTACGCAGCAGCAGCTCGGCAAACCTATCGGCAGCGATGCAGAAGAAAATAAGACAACTTTCGTTACTTTGTTCGGAGTTGAAAAAGCTAAGGAAATTGCAGCTTCAGTTACAGATAATGCTTTGAAATGTCTTGAAAGCTTTGAAGATAATTCTTTCCTGATTCAGCTCACTGAAATGTTGCTGAAAAGAAACAAATAAAAGGGGGCAGTAATTCTGCTATCACTATGAAGGATATAATAAATGATAAGGAAACTGTAAAATTGCGTGACCTTAAACTGCCCGAAGATCTGAAAAAATTATCAATTGCCCAGTGTCAGCAGCTGTGTAAGGAAATAAGATCAATAATGGTTTCAACAGTGTCAAAAACAGGTGGTCACCTTGCATCAAATCTCGGTTCAGTTGAGCTTACAATGGCTTTGCACCGCAATTTTAATTCGCCGGATGATAAAATAGTATGGGACGTAGGTCATCAGTCATATACTCATAAAATTCTTACCGGAAGACTTGACAGATTTTCAACCCTCAGACAAGAAAACGGTATATCCGGCTTTCCTAAGCCTGAAGAATCTGTGCATGACAGCTTTATAAGCGGTCACAGCAGTACATCAATATCTGTTGCCTGCGGTATTTCCGAGGCAATGAAGCTTCAAGGCAAAAATAATTACACTATTGCAGTTATCGGCGATGGTGCTCTGACAGGCGGTATGGTCTATGAAGGTCTCAATAACGGCGGAAAAGTTAAAGACAATAATCTTATTGTTATACTTAATGACAATAATATGTCAATATCAAAGAATGTCGGAGCACTTGCAAAATATCTTACTTCTATAAGAGGAACTGAAAAATACCTTCAGACAAAACGTGCAGTCGAAAAAACACTCGTTAATATCCCGGTTGTCGGACTTCCGGTTGCAAAAGGAATCAAAAATTCAAAAGACGCAGTTAAAGGACGTATTCTCCATCAAAGTACTATTTTCGAGGATATGGGCTTTATTTACCTCGGACCTGTCAACGGTCATAATCTTGCAGAGCTTGAGGCGGTTCTCCATACAGCAAAAAGTTATGGAATGCCGGTGTTTATTCACGTAAAGACCATAAAAGGAAAAGGATATCTTCCGGCAGAAAAAAATCCCGGTGAATTTCACGGAATTTCTAAATTTGATGTCATAACAGGCAATCCGGAAGTCTCAGCAAATGACTGCTATTCGACATTTTTTGGAAAAACACTTGCTTCATTTGCAGAGTCTGATAAGCGTATATGTGCAGTAACTGCGGCAATGAAATACGGTACAGGATTACAGTTCTTTGCATCACGATATCCTGACAGATTTTACGATGTAGGAATTGCAGAGCAACACGCAGTAACTTTTGGTGCAGGTCTTGCTTCAATGGGTATGATACCTGTTTTTGCTGTGTACTCAACTTTCCTGCAACGTGCTTATGACCAGCTTATTCACGATGTTTCAATCGGAAAGCTTCATGTGGTTATCGCTGTGGACAGAGCAGGAATTGTCGGTGAGGACGGCGAAACTCATCAGGGAATGTTTGATATCCCTATGCTTACTACAATTCCAGGTGCGGACGTGTACTCACCTTCATGCTATGATGAGTTGAGAATGTGCCTGAAAAAAGCATTATATGATGATAAGGGACTTTCAGCAGTAAGATATCCAAAGGGTGCGGATAAGTCAACATACGACAAGTCATCGCTTAATACTGAATATTCATTTACATGTTTTGAAAAATCTGAAATTCTTCTTATTTCGTATGGACGCATTTTTGATGACCTCTATAAAGCACAGAGTATTCTAAATGGTGACGGTATAACTTGTGATTTGCTTAAGCTTACTCATGTTTTTCCGATTCAAGAGGAAATCGTTCATGCTTCACTGAGATACAGGAAAATTATTTTCTTCGAGGAAAGCAGTGGATTTGGCGGAATTTCAGAGCTGTTCGGTGATATGCTGATTGAAGACGGATATAGCGGAGATTATAGTCGTGTTACGTCACATAATTTTATCAGACAGGCTTCTGTCGCAAGCTGCCTTAATTCACTTGGCCTTAATTTTGAAAAGATGTGCGAATACGTCAGAAAAAGGAGCATTTTAAATGGCAAGGCTTGACATCATGCTCGTAAAGCTCGGAATTTCAACAAGCCGTGAACGTGCCAAAGAACTTATAAAAAACGGTTCCATCTATGTGAATGAAAAAATTGTCACAAAGCCGTCAGTTGAGGTTTCCGAAAGCGACGAGATACGCTCTGATGCGGAAGCATTCAGATATGTCGGCAGAGGCGGTTTGAAACTTGAAAAGGCAATTGATGCGTTTTCACTTCGGCTTGATGGACTGAAATGCATAGACATCGGTGCTTCTACAGGCGGATTTACTGACTGTATGCTTCAAAACGGTGCATATAAAGTCTATGCTGTTGATGTCGGACACGACCAGCTTGCCGAAAAGCTCCGTTCTGACAGTCGTGTCATTAATGCAGAGAATAAAGATGTCCGTGGACTTGATGCTGAATTTTTCGGCGGTGAAGCCGATTTTATTTCAACTGATGTATCTTTTATTTCGGTTAAATTTATTTTGCCTAAGATAGCTGATTTCCTAAGGTGCGGCTGCGATGCCGCAGTTCTTGTAAAACCTCAGTTTGAGGCGGGAAAACAGAATATAGGAAAAAACGGAATAGTCAAAAACAGAAAGGTTCATGAGGAAGTTCTTGCCGACATAACCGAATTTGCTTATAATCTCGGACTTTCTCCACAGGCGGTAATAGGCTCGCCAATCAGGGGCGGAAGCGGAAACATTGAATACCTTATGCATCTGAAAAAAGTATCTTCCGATAAAATAATCTTTGATTTTAAACAAATCGTGAACTGTGCATTCAACTCTGACTATTGAGACAACAGGATTTTTCTGTGTTGTATGACCTTTGACGAAAGGAAAATTATGATGAAGGCTGCTTTATACCCAAATTTTCAAAAACAAAATGCCTTGAGCTGTGCTCTTGCGGCTTGTGATATACTTACAGAATGCGGAATACAGGTTTCGGTAAGCGGCGAATTTGCGCAGGAGTTTTCGTGTAAGCCACAAGTTATTTTTAAGGATATCAACGAAGCCGCTGCTGAGTCTGACTTCATTATTGCTATAGGCGGTGACGGAACTATGCTAAGATGCGCAAAGCATCTTATCGGCTATGATACGAAAATGCTCGGCATCAATACCGGTCGGCTTGGATTTATGGCTTGCCTTGAAGATAATCAGCTCGAAAAGCTGGCACTTCTAAAAAGTGGCGACTATAAGGTATCTGAACGTATGCTGCTAAATTGCAGTCTTATTAATGAAGATGGGTCACATTCTGATTATATTGCACTCAATGATATTTGCGTGAGCGAACGATATGCGAAAATATGTGATTTCTCGGTGTATTCACAGCAGTCTCTTATAGGAAAATACAGGGCGGACGGAGTTCTGTTCAGCACACCAACAGGCTCGACGGCATATGCGCTTTCGGCCGGCGGCCCAATCATAGAGCCGGAACTTGAGTGCATAGAAATGACGCTAATATGTCCGCATTCGCTTTTCTCACGTCCGATGCTTTTTTCGTCAGAACGAATACTACAGGTAGAAAACAACTGCACACCTGACAGAGTGAACCATACTTATCTTAGCATAGATGGCGAAGCTCCGATAGAATTTGGTTGTAACCGACAACTTTTGATTTCTAAAAGCAGCCACAAAATTAAATTTATAGATCCGGTAGGAAACTCATTTCACGAAACACTCGGCAAAAAATTAATGAGATCAATAAAATAGGAGCATCAATAAGTGAAAGCTCCTGACAGAGGTTTATATGAAGGTAAACAGACTTGAAGTAATTTCTGAACTGATTTTGCAATATGATGTTGATAAACAGGAAACGCTGCTCAAGCTTCTTCTCGAACGTGGCTTTAATGTTACACAGGCCACGGTTTCCCGTGATATAAAGCGACTTAAGCTTGTCAAGGTTCTCGGCGAAAATGGCATATATAAATATACTAAGCCGTCGGCAGGCTCAGATAACGGCGAAAACGGGTTTCTTTCTGATGCTGTAGATAACGTTGATTATGCTATGAATACGGTCGTACTAAAATGCAGGGCAGGAACTGCTCAGGCAGCGTGTGCAGCTCTTGATTCAATGAAAAACTCTGATATAGTCGGTACAATAGCCGGCGATGACACGATTTTTGTTCTGATGCGAACCGAAAATGAGGCGGAATTGCTCTGCAAAAAATTTACAAAGGAATTGTGCAACGGAAATAATGAAAATTCCGTTTCAGAAAAGCAGTAAAGGCAGGCGTGTGTTATGCTTAAAGAATTATATATAGAAAACCTTGCGGTCATAAAACAAGCTGTTATTCCGTTCAACGGCAGATTGAATATCTTTACGGGCGAAACCGGTGCAGGAAAATCCATACTGATAAATGGTATAAACGCTGTTCTTGGTCAGAGATGCACAAGGGACATAGTTCGTTCAGGGTGCAGTAAGGCGGTTATTACAGCACTTTTTACTGATTTGTCAGCAAACATACTGACTCGCCTTGACGAACTTGGCATAGATCATGACGGTGAGGAAATTACTATAACAAGAGAAATCAGTGCTGATGGCGGAAGCGTTGCCAGAATCAACAGTAGAACATCTTCCGTTGCTGTTTTAAAGGAAATCGGTGCGATGCTTATCAATATTCATGGTCAGCATGATAACCAGATTTTGCTCGACAGTGAACAGCATATAAAAATACTTGATTCGTTCGGCGGCGATTATACACTTCTTAATGAGTACAGAGACAGCTTCCGTGAGCTTCAGACTACAGCAAGAAATCTTGGTGAGCTTAAAAAAACAGAACACGCAAAGAACGAAAAAGCCCGTGAACTTAAAGAATTTATAAAAGATGTTGATAAACTTGAGCCGGAAGAAAATGAAGACGAAATTCTTGAAAAAGAATACGAAACAGCAAGCAATGCGGAAAAAATAATTTCCGCTTTAAACTGCTGTATAAATCTGATTTCCGGTGAGGACGGGGAAAGTGCTTCCGAAATTACTGCCCGTGCAGAAACGGAAATAGAGGATTATACCGATTGTTCAGACGAAATTCAACAGCTTTATGACAGACTAAGTGCAGCTGAAATAGAAATTTCAGACATCGCCGATGAACTTAAAAAAATTCGTGATAAGACAGAGCTTGACGGTCAGCGATATGAGTATCTCAAAAAACGTCTCAATGCTATAAACAGCCTTAAAAGGAAGTATTTCTGCGACTGCAATGAGCTTATAAAACGTTATAATGATTCGGTTGCAGAGCTTGACAGTATTGAAAGCTCGTCAGGGGAAATCGAAAAGCTTAATAAACAAAAAGAAGAACTACTTGTACTTGTTACCGAGAGAGCAAAGGCATTGTCGGAATATCGTGAAAAAATTGCTGAAAATTTTGTAAACCGTGTTACTGCTGAGCTTGAATTTCTTAATATGCCAAATGTTGTTCTTGCTGTAAAGCACGAAAAAGGAAAACTAACAGTAAATGGTATGGATTCTATGGAATTTCTTATTTCAGCAAATCTTGGCGAAGAACCTAAACCAATTTCTAAAATAGCTTCAGGCGGTGAGCTTTCAAGAATTATGCTTGCACTAAAAAGTGTCGTTGCCGATAAAGACAGCATTCCGACAATGATTTTTGACGAAATTGATACAGGTGTAAGTGGAAAAGCTGCACAGAAAATAGGCATAAAGCTTCGTGATATAGGCATGGTAAGGCAGGTACTTTGCGTTACGCACCTTTCACAGATTGCCGTTATGGCTGATAATCATCTTATGATAGAGAAGAAAACCATAGGCGAACGCACAGAAACTCAGGTTTATCAGCTCGATTTTGAAGGAAGAAAAGCCGAAATCGCAAGAATAATATGTGGCGATAACCCAAGTGAACTTATGCTTAAAACTGCTGAGGCGGAACTTAATAAAGCAAAGGAACTTTAATAATTATGAAAATATATTCTACAAGACATGGCGAAACACTCTGGAACTTTGAAAACAGAATACTCGGTCGAACCGATATTGGTCTAACCGAAAGAGGTATAAAGCAAGCAGAAGAACTTGCAGAAAAAGCTGCCGAAAAAAATGATATCGACATCATAATATCGTCGCCGCTTATGAGAGCTAAACAGACGGCAAAAATAGTTGCTGAAAAGTTGAATCTTACTTTTACAACGGACGACAGGCTTATGGAATGGGATTACGGCGAATTTGAAGGCCTTGAAAGATATACGGACGGATTCTATGACAATAAACGTGAATTTGCAGTGAAGATGAAAAAAGGAGGAGAATCGCTTCTACAGCTTGCACATAGGGTTTATTCGGCACTTGATGAAATAATCGTGAATTATCATGATAAAAATGTGCTTATAGTAAGTCATGGAGGAGTGTGCCGTGTTATAGAAACTTATTTCAACGATATGACTACTGAAGAATACAGCGGCTGGTTTATGGGAAATTGTCAGTTGCTTGAATATAATGTGAGAAAAAGTTCTGCGGAGGTTTGATTTATGAGAATTGGCGTTGATTATTACCCTGAACAATGGGACAGGAATATGTGGTTCAAGGACGCTGAGCTTATGAGCAGAACAGGGGTTAAAATAGTAAGAATAGCTGAGTTTTCCTGGTGCAGACTTGAACCTGAGGAAGGCGTTTTTAATTTTGACTGGCTAAGTGAGGTCGTTTCCGTATTCTCAAATTACGGTATTGATATTGTAATGTGTACGCCTACTAATTGTCCTCCTATGTGGATGTATGAAAAGCATCCTGAAATAATTCAGGTCGGCAGAGACGGTAACAGACAACAAATCGGAATAAGGGGACATCGTTGTATAAATTCTCCGATTTTCCTTGAGTATGCAAAACGTATTGTCAGCGAAATGGCAAAACGATATGCAAACAACCCAACTGTTGTTGCATGGCAGATTGATAATGAACCTGAGGCGTATGAGTGCTGTTGCCAAAGCTGCGCGGAAAAGTTCAGATGCTGGCTTGAAGATAAATATGATACTCTTGAAAACATAAATAATGCGTTCGGAAACGTAGTCTGGAGCGGAGAATTTACAAACAGAAATCAGATAAATCCTCCTGCGTCGTATAACTTAGCATGGCAGAATCCTTCTATGCTTCTTGAGTACAGCAGATTTTCCTCTGATTGTACAGCAGCTTACTTAAGGCTTCAATCAGACCTAATAAAGCAAGTAAACGTAAAGGCATTTATTACTACAAATGCTTCATTCAGTGGAAACACTCCTGATTTCTATAAGCTTTATGACGGACTAAGCTTTGTTTCGTATGATAATTATCCACCGGTGAGAATCAATGAAAATTACGATGAGCATTTTTCAGCTTCATTTTTTCTTGACCTAATGCGTGGAGTAAAAAGGAGTAATTTCTGGGTAATGGAGCAGCTTAGCGGCAGCACAGGAAGTTGGTCACCGATGTCGCCGACAACTCGTCCAAATATGCTAAAAGGCTATGGATTGCAATGTATTGCCCACGGAGCTGATACAATACTTTTTTTCAGATGGCGTACCGCTCTTAAAGGTGCTGAAATGCATTGGCACGGACTTATAGACCACAGTAACGTTCTTGGCAGAAGATTTTTTGAATTTGAACAATTTTGCAAAATAAGTGCTAAGCTGGATAGTATTACTGATACAAAAATAATTTCTGATATAGCTATAATATATGCACCCGATTGTGCGTCTGCATTTAAAATTCAGCCTCAGTCTGACGGTTTTGACTACCTCAGACAGTTGCAGCAGTTTCACAAGGCTTTTACGAAATATGGAGCAAATGTCGATGTAGTTGGACCTGATGCTGATTTGTCGGATTATAGTATCGTAATAGCTCCCGCACTTTATGTTTACAATAAAAATACAGTCGAAAATATATACAGATTCACTATGGGCGGTGGAACCTGTATTCTGACCTGCCGAAGCGGAGTTAAAGATTCAAGCAACAACTGCATAATGGAGCAGCTCCCAACTTGTTTCAATGAGCTTGTTGGTGCAGTAGTGTCAGAGTATGACCCTATAGGCAATACGGTTCAGACAATTACTGATAATGATGGTAATGATTACTCATGCAGCATATGGTGTGACGTTATGAAAACTGACACGGCAAAGACTTATGCTCAGTATGCCGACAGCTTTTATGCTTTGTCACCTGCTGTTACTTTGAATAATTACTGCAAGGGAAAAGCGTACTATATTGGAACAGTATGTGAACAGAAATTCTATTCTGATTTTGCCAACAAGATTATGAAGGAAGCAGGAATTCCACGACTTAGAGGAATGCCGGACGGAATGGAAGTCACAACAAGAACAAATGGTGTTGATGATTTTATATTCTTTTTTAATAATTCCGAGAAATCTGCCGTTATAGGGCTTCCAAAACCTTTGTACAGCCTGATTGACGGAGTTAGCAAGGACAGAATAGAACTTAAACCCTTTGATATGGAAATCGTAAGAAAGTAGGAATTAAAATGAAAAAATTCAGAGCATTGTCAGTAATCTTTGCAGCTATGATGCTTACATCGTGCAGTTCAAAATCTGGAGATGCAGATAATTCGAATATACATCTGCCTGTTTCACCAGGACTTTCATCATCATCGGCTTCTGACGATAACCTTGAAACAACACCTGCGGTTATCACTGAGGCAGCTAAAAAGTTCAAATTTGGTACAGTTACTGACGGTGTATATAAAAGTGAATACAATGGAATACAGTTCAAAGCACCTGATGGATGGATATATGCAACGTCTGAGCAAATTGCAAAGATGAATGATATGGATAAAGACTACCTAAGCTTAGCTCAGGAACAGGTAACAAGCAAGGTTGCAGGACTTACAAGCATCTACGATATGCAGTGTGCCGAAAAAACAGGAAGCAATATTCTCGTGATGTATGAAAATATAACTGCATCCGGAAACGACCCTGCAAAATATACTATTGACGATTACGGAAAATCACTTCAAGCAACTCTTGAATCTGTCCAAAAAGTAACATACAAGCTTGAAAATACAAGCAGTATAGAACTTGCAGGCAAAACGTTTACAAAATACGATTACAGTTGCACGATGACAGGTTCAAAGCTGAAAATGAATCAGATTTACTATGTTTGTAAAACTGATGACTTTATAATGTCAATAATTTTGTCAATAAACGCAGATACTGAAAAAGAAACTGACTTTGAGAAGTTGTTCTCAGCTATAGGCTGATGACATAAATATTTGCTTCAGCTGTAAAAGAAATATCAGCGGAAGTATAAATACGAAAGGAATTAGAAATGGAGTATATTCGTAATGTATTGAAAGGTATTGTCATAGGAATAGCAAATGCGATACCTGGAGTAAGTGGCGGTACAATGATGGTCATTATGAAAGTGTTTGACAGAATAATGGGAGCAGTTTCATTGAACATCAAGAAGCTTAAAGAGAATTTTTTATTTCTTCTTACAATTTTTCTCGGAATGGCAATAGGAATTATTCTTTCAGCAAAGGTGCTTTCAATCTGCTTTGACAGATTTTATGTTCAGACACAGTTTTTCTTTATGGGAGTTGTTTTGGGAAGCCTTCCTATGATTTATAAAGAGGCAACTAAAAACAAGAAGTTTACCCCAATTCATTCTGCACCATTCCTCGTAGGAATCGCAATTATCATTGCAGTTACTGTTATAAGTATGAATCAGTCAGGAAACTCGGTTAAAACAGAGCTTACAGCGTCAACTTTTGTGTATCTTGTAATAGTTTCAATAATTGCAGCTGCCGCAATGATAATGCCTGGACTTAGCGGAAGCCTTATTCTTCTTATACTTGGCGGATACCAGACGGCAATTCACGCAGTTGATGAAATGAACATTCCAATACTTCTGCCAATTGCCATAGGAGTTGCTATCGGAATAATCATTGCAGCAAAGACAATAACAATTTGTCTTGCAAAATGGCAGAGAGGTACTTATGCAGTGATTCTTGGACTTATAGTTGGTTCGTTCTATGCAATATGGCCTCGTGAAACTACATCAACAGAAATAGTCAAGGGTGTTGAAAAAACTGTTACTGAGGGAGCAAATTTCCATATGAATTCCACAGGCGTCATAGCAATTGTATTTTTAATAATAGGAGTAATTCTTCCTCTTTCTATGGAGCTTATTGACAGAAAAAAAGCAGTTTCCGCAGAGAAAGCTGATAAGCAGTAGAAAAGTATATCAAAAATTTAAATGCGTCATTGATTTTAAAGCCAATGACGCATTTTTTTAAAAGTATTGTACCCGCCAAATAATCCCGTGTCTTTACAAAAAGCCAAACGGCAAGGCCTGGTGACCTTGCCGTTGATAATATCTATAACCAAATCATAAGGGGAACATAAAGCATCTCTGAGTTCATCATCGGTTAAATGATCGCTGTTATCGATAATATCACCCATATCCCTGCCGATGATTTCAGCAAT
>JALCDN010000017.1 GCA_022641595.1 Ruminococcus sp.
TACTATATTTGTAACTTCCTTACAGTTTGGATCGAATGCTGAAGCTGTAGCATATTTATTACCTGCAATATAAAGATTATTATCAGCTTGAACATCAGGAGGAGTGTCAGTATAAAGTTTTTTACCTGCACTTACACCAAGATCAACTCTTGCATTTGTGCTGACAGTAAGTTTTTTGCCGACAACAACATTACCCTTGATAGTTATGCCGTTTTTGATTGTAAGGTTACCTACAACACGAACATCGCCGTCAATTGTCAGACCGTTCTGAACATCGAGTACAAGGTCACCCTTTGAATAGATATTTCCATAAGTATGGGTTATCGGATTTTTGCTTACTGTTTTATTTAAAAGCGACTCTGTCCAGCTTGCAAGTTTTGATTCGGAACCATTGCCTGAAAGATTGCTTATTCCATTAGAATCCATACAATAAAGGTCACCATTAATCTGGAATTTGCTTGCATTAATGCTTCCGCAGAAAGTATTCATAGGAAAACTGCCGTCTCCGAGATGAAGACCGTTGTTAGCGTTTATTGTACCGTCAACATAGAAATAAGGAACCTTATTATATTCAAGACTCATACCATTTTTGACGTTTTCGGATATAAATCTTTCCTTTCCGTTGTCGGTTGTAAAGTCACCCCAGACAGAAACACCTGTACCTGGATTTGGGAAAACGAAGTCAGCAGCTGAGTTAACGTGGAGATTACCGTTTACAACACAGTCTGCCTCGATAACCTGAGCATTTCCCAAAGAAAAGTTATCATGTGTCAGATAATTTTTTGTCAATGGATCATATGTCAGTGTATCATAAGGAGTCTGAGTAGCGTTTGACGGATCTTCTACGCATTCTCTTATATTTAAGAATGTACCGCCGAAAGCTGAAGTATGGTTATCTGTTGAAGCACCGCCTGCGGTAACGAAACCTGCACCGCCGCCGGTAGTAGTTCCACTCATTGGAGGGTCTTTAAGGATATAGCTTGAACAGGTTGAGCGTTCACCTGCAAGATTTGCAATGGCAGTAATTCTTAGTAGGTCTTTTGTTTCCCATTTCATCTTTGAATTATTATAGTACTGTTTATTGCCTACCCATTCAACGGTAACGCTTTGGAGCCTACCCATTGAAGCAGCACTTGAATCAAAGTTAATAGAAACGTTCATTGGGCCTTTGTTGGACGAAGATAAAGCATCTATTGAGTCAGCAAAATCCTGACTTCCGCCGATAGCTTTGAAAACGCTGTCAACAGCAGCTCTTGCAGTGTACTGGGTTTGTGAAGTTGTATAGGATTTATGAGCCCTATTATTGGCAGAAGTTGCAAGTACGAGTGCACTCAGCAAGAATACCAGTAAGAGTGACATAACCGACACAACGGTAAACAAGACTGTACCTTTCAGTGCCTGTTTTTTAACCCTTAACATTTAGCTTACCACCTTTCTTAAAAAGAATTAGTGAATGGTGTATGTTTACTTGACATCAGGTTTCTCCATAGCAGAAACTGAGTAGAAATCAATAACGAGAGTAATACTTGAGTATCCTTCGTCAACGATAGTAGGGTCAGCATTTGTAGGAAGACCTGTTGCTTTATCGAATTCAAGTTTAGCCTCATCAGGTGTATTGAACTTGTAATCGTTGATGCTGACTGATTCGATAACGATAGCCTTATTAAGATTCTTCATTTCATCGAGGAATTTCCAAAGGTTCTGTTTAGTACCCTTTACAGTAACGCCATACTGACGAGAGATGACTGTCTCAGCAGTTCTTTCTGAAAGGACTGTATTCTGATCGGTTTTAGCATTAGCAGCTTCGGCTTTTTTGCCGTTTATGTCAGCGGCATCAATTAAAGCGCTGTCGAGAACCTTAGGTGTAACAAAGTAGTAGTTAAGTGTTGTTGTATTAGAATCGCCTGCTTCCATATCTGAAACCTGAAGATTACACTTATCCATAATCGGCTGCATATACTGGTCGAGTTGATAAGCGAAATCCTGTTCTGCAGGAAAATCTGCGACTAATTTCTGTGAGTCTTCATAAGTATTCATTATAGCTTTTTCGAGTATGGGGTTCTGTTTGATTTTCTGGTCAAGAGCGTCCCATTCCTCTTGTTTTTGTGTGCGAGCAGCCTGACTTTCTGTAATATCCTTGCTCTTTGGTCTGATAAGTCCGAAGAAACCGCCTATAAGAATAACGATAGCAATGAGAACCATTGCAATAATTCTGTCTCTGTAATTAAGTTTCATTATTACTTAGCCTCCTTTGTTGTAGTAGTCTCAGCAGTAGCATCAGTTGTAGTTCCGGCAGCAGTTGTTGTAGTATCCTCTATATTAACTTTTCCGCCCTGAAGCTGTATAGTAAGGTCAAACTCAACAGTTGTTTTAGGAGTTTCAGTAGAAACAGGAGCTGTTCCGTCTGTTGTCTTATTATCCTGAGTTTGTGTAACTGAGTAATTGTTATAAGTAACGTCGATAAAGTCTTTTATCTTCATCATATTCTCTGCAATTTTTGCAGGGAGTTTCTGAGTAGGTTGGTCAACACCGTCGAGGGTAACCTTCATAGTAAGAATGCCGTCAGAATACTGTATATCGTCAGCGAAAGCTTTTTTGATTTGTTTGCTTTCTTCAACGCCATTGTTGAGTTCAGTTTTTGTATCGTCGATACATTTCTGAATTTCGTCGTACTTGCTGCCGAGAATAGTAGGCTGAGAGAGGTAAGCATCGTGAGCATTATTTACCATAACGTAGTAATTGTCGACTTTAGTTTTCATTTCGGTAAGACGACCGTTACGTTCAACTTCGGAGACTGTTTTCGGGCTATCAATTTTTGATTGAAGTTTATCAATATCATTTTGAATGCTGTTATTTTTCATACAAAGGACTCCCCATATGCCGAGTACAACTACAAGGCACGCACCGGTAACGCCTGCAAGAAGAACAGTGTATGAGCTGTCTGACTTAATTTTGTTATTATTGACAGTATCTGTCTCGAGTAGATTAATTTTCTCAGTTTCCTTGCTTCTTTTGAACATAGCACCGATAGCGTTTGCATAAAGAGAAAATTCGAGGTTACCGTAGCCGTCAATCTGAGGAGGAACTGTAAGAAGATGGGTTTTGAGGTCCATTTTTGCAAGTTCATCAGTAATTCTTGTATAATCGTGGGTATCACCGTAGAGTATAACGTTTTCGATGAGACCGCTTTGTGCACGTGATTTCTGGAACTGGAGCATACGGAAGATATTTTCGTTTACTGCCTCGAAAACGTAGTCAGGGGAGTTATCGTAGTCAGCAGGGTCAATTGAAGCGAATCTTGAGAAAGAGAGCTGACCTTTTTCATAAATGTTAAGGCTTATGAAGTTAGGGTCAATCTGAACTGCGAGCAAAGGCATCATTGATCTTGTTTTTGTATCTGCAAGAAGAACCTTAGTGATGCAGTTGCAGCCGATCATAACAGATCTCAGCGGAATGCCGAGCATCTGAAAGACTTTTTTGTAGCTTTCGATAATTTCGTAAGGGCAAGCAGTAGCGAGAACTTTTTCGACTATCTCGCCGGAGTCGCTTTTCTTTTCCTCGCCTACAATAGTATATGAAACTGAGTAAGAGTCATCGAGATTAGAAGCAGCCTGCATTTCCTGTTTAACTCTTTTAGAAAATTCCTGTTCCTTAGCCTTTGGAATATAGAGTTCTCTGAAGATTGTAAGGTTTGAAGAAATGCTGACGATAGCTTCCTTGTCAGCCATTCTGCTTTGTTTGAGGGTACCGTTTATAAGGGTAGCGACACGTGGAACGTCTTTAACATGGCCGTTGACGATAACCTCTTCTTCAAGGTTAAGAGTAGCTGCTGAAATAATTCTGATTTTTTTACCGGATTCAGTGCCTTTAATAATTCGTATATTTCTGTCAGTAATATCAAATGAAAGCATTTAAATTTCCACCTCTCTGTTTTATTAGGATATTGATTCAAATGAACCGTAAAGTGCTGGATAAACGGATGCAACAACGAGACCGATGATAACGCCGAGGAAAATTATGAGCATAGGTTCGAGCATACTAACCAGACGTTGGATAGCCGATTCAGATTCTTCCTCGTAGTATTCTGAAGTTTTCTCAAGGATTTCGTCAAGAGCACCGGCTTCTTCGCCGACGTAGATGATAGAGCAGAACATTGAATCGAAGATTTCTGTTCTTTGTATAGCAGATGATAGTGGTTCGCCCTGTTTAACTTCATCAACAACATCACGGAAGCGTTCGTCTATATATGTATTTCCGAGAATAGCGGAAGATCTTTCAAGACATTCAACCATAGGAATACCGCTTGAATAAAGTGAAGAAAGTGTACGTGAAAAACGACCTGTATAGACCTTGACAAGCAGAGGTCCGAAGCCTGGGCCTTTAATAAGTAGCCTGTCGAATTTAAGCCTGATTGATGGAATCTTGAGCAAATATTTGATACCGAATATAAGACCCACAACAACTACAATAAGGATAATATATTTTGTTCTCAAGAAATTGCTTATGTGCATCATTACCTTAGTAAGGGCAGGCATTTTGCTTGGGTCGTCGTACATTTCGATAAATGTAGGCATAATGAAAGTAAACAGACCTATAACAATAACGACAGTCAGACAAAGAAGGATAATAGGATAAATCATAGCACCCTTGATGATATTATGCATTTTATTTTCCTTTGCATAATGTTCTGACATTCTTTTCATGATAATGTCAAGCGAGCCACTTGATTCGCCGGCACTTACCATAGAAGTAAGAAACTGTGGGAAAGAATCGCCATGCAATTCCAATGATGCGGAAAAAGATTCACCTTTTTGAACATTTTCGTAAACGTCACGCCAGATGACCTTTGATACTTCTTTTTCCTGTTCTTTGCACAGAATATCAAGAGACTTGACAAGAGTCAGACCTGATGAGAGCATAGCACTCAGCTGTCTGCAGTTAAATGCAAGTTCCTTTGTAGTAAATTTGTGCATAGATTTTGAATCGTCTGAATCGCTTTCCGTATAATTTGAGCAGAACAAGCCTTTTTCGTGCATTTTAGCAAGAAAGTCCTGTTCATCGTTAGCCACCATCATGCCTTTTGATTGTGTTCCTTTGGCATCTTTGGCGGTATAGGAAAACTTCTTCATTAAACCACCTCCATAAAAATTAACCTTACAAGCAGAGTATGTCGGGCACACTACTCTAATGATAACAATTATATCATTTCGCCGTATAATTTTCAATTGCCTTTTTAGATAAATAATGAACACATTTTTATTAAAATTAAACAAAAAATATACAGACAGTTATAATTAATCAAGCAGAAGAGCCTAATATCAGCGGATAAGCATAGAGAGATTACATAATATCCTTAATAATTCCGTCATACAAGCGAGAGGTTATTGTTAAACTTATACAAATATTATATCATAGTGACATTAAAAATGCAACAGAAAACAGCAAGTTTCATGAATTTTTTTATAACTTGGTAAATAACAGCAAAATAATTAATATTGGCTATTAAATATTCATTAATCTTCATGAATCTGGCTGTAGGGTGAAATATCATTCAGTTAAATGATAAGACTAATATATATATTTATAATAAGCAAACAGAATATGTGAAATTATTACAGCTGCATATTAATAAAATGTAAAGGAGCTTTGAATTACAAAGCTCCTTTCATCTGAATTATCTCAGAGTGATTTTGAATGTTTTAAGCCAGTGGTCGAGCTGTATAAAGAAAGCTATTGTCTGAGGAAGATTCATAAGCTGACCGTACCATTGAACGTATTCCTCGTGTCGCAGAAGCTTTTCAAGTTCTTCACGTTTTACAAGCTCAGTCAGCACGCTGTCCTTTTCGGTAAGTATTTCGCCAAGGCGTTCTGTAACAGCAGCAAGAAAATTCGGGTTGTGGGTCTTGGGATACGGACTTTTTTTGCGGTGCAGAACCTTTTCCGGCAGCCAATCCTTCATAGCTTCACGCAGCAGACCTTTTTCTCTGCCTTCAAAGTCCTTGTAAGTCCATCTTACGTTGTATAGATATTCGGCGAGACGATAATCGCAGAAAGGCACTCTGACTTCGAGACCGCTGTACATACTCATTCTGTCCTTGCGGTCGAGCAGAGTCTGCATAAACCAGTGAAAATTAAGCTGAGTCATTTCACGCATTCTTGAGTCAACAGGGGTGTCGTCATCGAGCTTCATAGCGTAATCGGCAGTTTTTCTGTAAGCTGAGTAAACGTAATCGTGACAATCAAGCTTTGAGCGGTATTGGTCGCACATAAATCGGCTTCGGTAATCCGTGCTTTGTGCCCATGGAAAGCCGTCTGTCATTCGGATATCCTCGTCTCTGTACCACGGATATCCGCCAAAAAGCTCATCGGCACATTCTCCCGAAAGTGCAACAGTTCCATACTTTTTTATCTCACGGCAGAAAATTAGCAGTGAAGCATCAACATCAGCCATTCCCGGAAGACCTCGTGCGTCAACGGCATCAGTAAGTGCGTCCACAAGCTCAGGGGTATCGACTATCACCCAATGATGCTTAGAACCAAGGTAGTCCTCCATACAACGAATATATTCAGGGTCGCTGTTAGGTTGAAAATGACTTTTCTGAAAATATTTGTCATTGTCACGGTAGTCAACCGAAAACGTGTCAAGGATTTTGCCTTGTTTTTTCATTTCGTCGCAGGCTACGGACGATATGAGACTTGAATCGAGGCCTCCTGAAAGAAAAGTGCAGACAGGAACATCCGAAATAAGCTGACGTTTTATCGAATCCAGAAGAAGCTCCCGAACCGTTTCGGCGGTTTCCTCAAATGATTGATTAAGCTTATAGGCTTTAAGACGCCAATATTCGTAAAGTGACAGACCGTCTGCTGAATAGAAGCCGCAGTGACCGGGTTTTACCTCATAAATATCTTTGATGACTCCACAGCCCGGAGTTCGTCCCGGAGCCATAAGTATAAGCTCTGCCGCCGAATATTCATCAATTTCGTGCGGAACGTCCGGGTGCTGCAAAAGTGCCCCTATTTCAGAAGCAAACACAAGTTTGTCGTTGCCGAGCCAATAAAAAAGAGGTTTCACACCGATTCTGTCACGGGCAAGAAAAAGTTTTCTGTCATATTCGTCCCAGATTGCAAAGGCAAAAATTCCATTTAGTTTGTTTACGCATTCCGCACCCCACTTGACATATGCTTTCAGAACTACTTCAGTATCGGAAGTTGTTTCAAAATCGAAAAAGCCTTCGAGAGACTTTCTTACTTCGCAGGTATTATATATCTCCCCATTATATACTATTATATAAGAGTGTTCTCCTTCCGAGAATTTCATAGGCTGACGTCCGCCGTTTATATCAATTACAGCGAGTCGTGTGTGAATAAGTGCAGCATTCTGAGTAAGTACAATGCCTCTTTGGTCAGGTCCACGTCTCAGAAGTGCTTTTTGTATATTTTCGCAAATTTTCATTTCGTCACGCATATCAGCCATAAAGCTGACAGCACCTGCAATACCGCACATAATTAGTCCTCCCTTGCCTTAAAAGGCAGCAGTGAGACTGCAAGTTATACAGCCTCATAAAAATAATCAGGAAAGGCAACGTCCGAATAAGTAAGGACATCTCTGAAGCGATGCTATCAATAATAATTTAGAGGTGTCCTTAATAGCTTTCAGACATTACCATTAAATCTTATGAAAAAATAATATAAAATATTCTGAAAAATTTGCAATATATACTTGACTTACTATATTGCATCTGCTATAATATTATAAAGTTCACAAAGAGAGGAGATTAATATATGACATTTCCTGTAAGTGCAGCATTGCTCGATGCAATGGTTTTATCAGTTGTATCAGGGGAAGAAACTTATGGCTATAAGATAACTCAGGAGCTGTGTCAGGCAGTATCGGTTTCTGAATCAACACTTTATCCGGTACTAAGAAGGCTACAGAAAAGCGGTTGCCTTGCAACATATGACCAGGCATTTCAGGGGCGAAACAGACGCTATTATAAAATAACGTCCCAAGGGGAAGAAATGCTCGCTCAATATCGAACAGACTGGACGACCTACAAAAGCAGCGTCGAAAAAATATTATTTGCCGGAGGGATTATTAATGGATAAATATGACTTTATAGCTCGTCTTTCCGCCTCATTAAAGGATTTATCCGATGATGAGCGAAACAGTGCCATTGACTATTATAAGGAGCTTTTTGAAGACAGCGACAGCGAACAGGAGCTTATCGAAAGACTCGGTACTCCAGAGCAGTTAGCCGAAAGTATTATAAGAGAAAGCGGAACCGTCTGTTTAAAATCCGATTCTCAGACGGAGAATCAAACTAATGTTAATAATAGTAACAACGAGTACAAAGAAAACGCACAAAATTCCGACTTTTATAATAGCAACACCACTGCCTCTGAGCCAAGCTGCAGTGAAAGTGACAGCATCAAAAATATAAAACGTGACTCAAAAGAAATTGTCATTATTTTAATTTTAGTTCTTGCAACTTCACCGTTCTGGATAGGCATTGTATCAGGAATCTTAGGTACCTTTATCGGAATAACAGCCGCTGTTTTCGGAATCAGCATAGCTTTGGCAGCGTGCGGAATAAGTGGAGTTTTCGGCGGTATAGCTGAACTTTTCGTTTCTGTTCCGAACGGCATACTCATTATCGGTGCAGGACTTATTTGCTGTGCACTTGTTATACTTTGTGCAGTACCTCTGTGCAAGGCAATAATAAAGCTTTGTGTACTGATAGGAAAGGGCATCGCATCACTATGCAAAAGCATTTTCTATAAAAAGGAGGCTTCAAAATGAAAGCTCTGACAAAAGCAGGATTAATAATCCTTGGTGCAGGCGTAGTTCTTGCAGCAATAGGTTGGTCTCTTTCAGGTAAATATTCAAATACAGGAAAAACAACTTCATATACTGAAACAGCAGATGCTTATGAAAAAGACATAAAAAATATTGATATAGATTCTTCATTTGGCAACATAAATATTGTAAAAGGTGACAGTATAAAGTTTGTAGCCGATGACGTTCTGAGCAAATATTCAATGCACCTCGCTCATAACGGCAACACTTTAAGCATTGATTCTGACAAGAAAATAAAAAATAAACCTTTTGGAGAAAATTTTGATTTTGGATTCAACAACACTCAATCAGGCAATTATACGCTTTATCTTCCCGACAGACTTTATGATGAGATATCCGTAAGCACTTCATTTTCAGATTTATCCATAAGTAATATTAAATGCCGAAATGCCAGCTTTGACATATCGTTTTCAGAGGCAGCCATAAGCAATTTAAATGTAAGTAGCAATCTTAAACTTAATTCATCATTTGCTGATACAAACGTTGATATGGGAGGTTCTAAACTCGAAACACTTTCGCTTGACTCAAGTTTCGGCGATTTTAAAATAAATAATGCCGAAGTTACAAATAGCGTTGATATATCATCTTCATTCGGTGATGTCAACCTAAAGCTCAAGGGAGATAAATATTCAGTTAAAAAGAACTACTGCTCATTTGGCGATACAAATTTCAATTCTGATTTCAGTGGAGGTACTCCGATATCAATTGACAGTTCGTTCGGCGATATTTCATTTGATAAGTAAAAAAGTGGCTGCATTTTATTTGATAAAATGCAGCCACTTTACATAAGAGTACATCTAAAAACTTCTTTTGAGAAGCACCATAAGACATTTATTTTTTCATAAAATCAGAAAATGACATTTTCCCATTGTTTGACAGATAAGAGTAATAGCTGAGAATGCAAGAGGCGTCGACTGAATTGATAATTCCATCTGAATTGGCGTCTGCTGCTTTTTGCTGAACGCTGCTCAGACCCGAAGCTTTTCCACTGGAAATTGATGCATAAGCCGTAAGAACCATTGACGCATCAATAGCGTTGATAGCATGGTCGTTGTCAATATCGCCGATTTCATTTGGAATTGCATTAAAACCAAGACTGTTTGCACTTGCAAATTTCTGTGCATATGAACCCTCATATCCTGTGAGAGCAGTGAGACCTGATTTTAAAAAGGCACTCTGGCTTATACTTGTAACGCTCTTAGGAATAATTATCTGTTTTAATTTATTGCAGTTGAAAAATGTATTGTCATTGATTTTTGCAACCCCATTTGGAATGGAAATTGAAGAAAGTGAAGAACAGCCGTAAAAAGCAGATTCTCCTATGCTTGTAACTTTAGACGGTATTGTAAATGATGAAAGATTAAAGCAATCATAAAATGTATATTCACCTATGCTTGTAATGTTATCAGGAAGCTTCAGTGAAGTAAGCCAAAAGCAGCCGTAAACTGCATATTTGCCAAAGCTTGTGATGCTGCTTGGAATAGTAAGTGACTTCAGCTTTGAGCAGCCATGAAAAGTATAGTCGCTGATAGTTTTCATACCATCAGGAATGGTCATTGATGTCAATGACGTACAATTCTGAAATGCACCTTCACCTATTGCCTTTACATTTTGAGGAATCACGATTTTGTTAAGGCTTGTACAATCTGAAAAAGTGCAGATGCCTATAGAAGTAAGGCTCTTTGGAAGCTCTACTGAATTGATTGCGGCACAACCCCAGAAAACACTATCGCCCAAGCTTGTTACACCATTTGGAATTGTTATTGAAGTAAGTTTTACACAGTTCCAGAATACAGAATTTGAAATAGATTTAAGATTAGCCGAAAGCTTTATGGATTTAAGTCCTGTACATGAGTAAAACGCACATCTTTCCATAGTTGTAACACTGTCTGCAATTGTTACTGAAGTAATGCCTGTACATTCATTAAAGGCATAACTTTTTATAGTTGTTACGGGAAGGTTATCGATTTTGGAAGGAATATCAATTGCACCGGCAGCAGAGGTATCACATTTTGATACCTCTGCATGGTCAGAATACTCATTATATGTAAGTGAGCCGTGAACAACTTCTGTGCAGACATCTGCATTTGCAGATACAGAAAATCCGCTTGTCTGCGGCACGATTGCAGCTGCACTGCAAATTAATGAGGCAGCTAAAACGG
This sequence comes from Ruminococcus sp., assembly GCA_022641595.1. Classification (GTDB taxonomy): domain Bacteria; phylum Bacillota; class Clostridia; order Oscillospirales; family Ruminococcaceae; genus Ruminococcus. Next base: position 11,020 of record JALCDN010000017.1, read on the forward strand.
ACGCTATAATTTTCATTCTAAGATCTCCCAATTCATAATTTGCCTTAACGGTGCTTCTAAAAGCTCATTTGATTAAGGAAAATTTAATATTCTTTAACTTAAATGATACCACAGCTAAGTTCAAAAGTAAATAGCATCTTATTTTTTTGTAGGAAATCACAATAATTATATTTTTGAAAGCTCTGTTTTTTCAAGAAAAAAATGTAAATATAAGTGGCATATTTTTTGCATTGCAAAAATTGTAGAAACGTAGTATACTGAAGATGTTCCCAAGAGAACAAAAAGAATACATACACCAGCTTTGTATGGATTCGGATAACTGGAGGTATAAGCTATGTGCAATCTTAAATGTTTCGGCGATTTGTTCAGAATGCTTTGCAGCCTTTGCGGAAACTGCTGCAAGTAAAGCAAACTCAGCCCGTAATTAAGGGCATATTAAAAAATTACAGGAGGTCACGTTATGTGTAACTTTGCAGGAATTTGTGATATTTTCAAAATGCTTTGCGGACTTTGCGGAAACTGCTGCAAGTAAAGTCGTCAAAGACAACTTATCAATCAGGCTTTTAAAGATGCCTTAATATTTCCCCTCATTGACGCCCATATAAAGGGCGCCAATTTTTTTGCGCAAACCATTACAAAATCTATTGACAATTATCTTTAAATAGTATATAATTAATATGTTGTATTTATTCGCTGAAATATTACTATGGCAGTATTTGCAGCTTTGTTTTTATTCATTCATCTCTATAAGACATCGCCAAAGTACATAAATATAAAAGTACACACATATTGTCTTTTAAAGATACTTAGTACAATCACTGAACAGAAATGTTCAATCTTCTTCTGAGCAGCGGCTTCTCTTCAAAAAGTTATAACAATAAAATCGTACATTGATTTTCAGGCATATTTTATAAGAATTTCCGACACAGTTATCCTTAATAATAAAATCTTATGAAAAGATGTACTACAATATATTATTGTTCAACTTCTTATACACACAAGGCTTATTCAAACTTATCACAAGGTGCCTTGCCTGTACGCACGTCAGCCGATTTAGCTCTTTTGTATATATAATGATAAAATAATAGCGGCATTTACCGCCTATGAGTAATGTAGTTTAGGATACAAACTTATATTATTTTACTTGTAAAGGAGGTAATGCACTGTATGGATCCGATTTTAATTGTTGCTGTATGTATCGTCGCTCTGATGATAGGCGCTGCCGTTTCAGGCTATATCGCTTTCAGAAAAGGCGTTGAATCTGGTATTGAACGCCGCAAACAACAGGCCGAATCTATTATAGGCTCTGCCGAAAAAGAAGCAGAACGTATTCATGAGGATGCCGAAAAAGACGCCGAAACTTGCAAAAAATCAGCCCTCGTTGAAGCTAAAGACGATATCCATAAGCTCCGTTCAGAAGCTGAAAAAGAAATTAAGGATCGCAGAGCAGAATTGTCTCGTCAGGAAAGACGTATTCAACAAAAAGAAGAAAGTCTCGATAAGAAAAACGATAATCTCGAACGCAAAGACGAGACGCTTAATCAGAAAATTAAATCCGCTGAAGAAAAACTCGCCGAAGCTGAGGCTATCAAAAAAAGTCAGATGGATATCCTCGAAAGGATTTCCGAATTTACCAAGGAACAGGCCAAGGACTATATTCTATCTATGCTCGAAAATGACCTCGTTCACGAAAAAGCTGTCAAGGTTTCTCTCTATGAACAGCAAATCAAAGACGACTGTCAGGAAAAAGCAAGAAACTATATTTCCCTCGCTATCGCAAAATGTGCCGCAGAACAGGTTTCAGAAGCCGCAGTTTCTGTCGTTCCTCTGCCAAATGACGAGATGAAAGGCAGAATTATCGGTCGTGAAGGCCGTAATATCCGTACACTCGAAACCCTTACCGGCGTAGACCTCATTATCGACGATACTCCGGAAGCTATCACCCTCTCATGCTTCGACCAGGTAAGACGTGAAGTTGCAAGAATCGCTCTCGAAAAACTTATCGCCGATGGCAGAATCCACCCAACCCGCATTGAGGAAATGGTCGATAAAGCCCGCCGTGAAGTCGAATATAAAATCAAACAGGAAGGCGAACGTGCTATCATCGAAACAAACGTTCATGGTCTTAACCACGAACTCATTAAGCTTATCGGTCGCCTACGCTTCCGCACAAGCTACCGTCAGAACGTTCTTGACCACTCTATTGAAGTCGCTCAGCTCTCAGGTATACTCGCTTCAGAACTCGGCGTCGACGCTAACCTTGCAAGACGTGCAGGTCTTCTCCACGATATAGGTAAAGCTCTTACCGCCGAAATCGAAGGCTCTCATGTTCAGATAGGCGTTGATGTCTGCAAAAAATATAACGAAAATCAGAACGTTATTCATGCTATTGAAGCCCACCATAATGATGTTGAACCTCAGACTGTTATCGCCTGCATAGTTCAGGCTGCTGACGCTATCTCAGCCGCAAGACCGGGTGCAAGAAGCGAAAACTATGAAAGTTACATCAAACGTCTCCAGAAACTTGAGGAAATATGTACCTCTTATGAAGGAGTCGAAAAATGCTTTGCCGTTCAGGCAGGTCGTGAAATCAGAATTATGGTTACTCCTGAAGTTATTAATGACGAAAAAATGGTTCTCGTCGCAAGACAAATCGCTCAGCAGATTGAAACAGAAATGGATTACCCAGGTCAGATTAAAATCAATATTATCCGTGAAAGCCGCGTTACTGATTACGCAAAATAATAGCGGATTTGCTGCGGATAAATTTTATCCGCAGCTTTTTATGCTTTATGCGGTAACAGAAAGGATCTATTATGGCAAAAACAATCTTCCATTCATCAGAAAGTTCAAACTTTATCCTGAATATGACTGCTGAAAAATACAATAAGATAGCATCTAAGGTTCTGCTTATTTCCTGCATACTCGTTTCTTTGTTTGCTATACCAAGCGAAATCACATATAAAACAGGTTATGTCTATATAAACTGCGGTCTTGCAATTTGCGGTGTAGCAGGAATGATAACCGCTTTGATTGCCATACTTAAAAAATATATTCACAAATCAATGCTGATTCCTGTATGTTCATTCGGATTTATGATACTCTGGGGTGTGCTTTCACTCATAAATTCATATGACAAAAACATTGCTTTCTATGGATCCAACGGAAGAGGTGAAGGACTGCTTGCACTCATTTTCTACTTCTGTATGTTTATTACTGCTATGACGCTTACAAAAGAAAATGCAATACATACTGTGATGGACTCTATTGTCGCTATGGGACTTGTAAACGTAATCTGGGGCATTTTACAGATTACCGATATAACTTCTTCATTTGCTGACAGCAAGGATTACTATGACTATATATCAAATGTAGGAAATATAAATGCCGCTTCAGGGTTATGTCAAAGTCCAATGTTTCTGGCTATGGCTCTGAGCCTTGCACTTATGACTGCAATTACAGGCGCCTGCATCTGTGAAAGCAACGGACGCAGGCTGATATATACCTTATCAGCAATTCTTTTCTCCTTTATGATTATGTTTACTTATACGGCTCTTGGCATTTGCGGTATAATTTTATCTGTTATCGCCGGCATAGCCTTAATAATCGTAAAAAAGAAGGATAAGCTCAATTTTTCAAAAATCGGCTGCGTGATAGCGTCATCACTTCTGGCGGTGCTTCTTGCTATTTGCAATGCAGTCGGAAACACCGGAGAATACCGAACCTATGACGGTAACCTTATGTGGCTCGACTCGTATAACAGACTTTCTTCAAGTGGAATTTATGACGCTAAGGAAATCAATATTAAAAGTGTACCTGAAGTTTACGGATTTCTTACAAAAGATACACTGGATATTATCAAGCAATATCCACTTTTAGGAACAGGTGAGGATAATCTTATATATCCACAAATAAAACAAAGTTATAAAATCATTGATAATATAGGCACATTTGACAGAAACTATAATGAATACCTTTACACCGGTGCAACTCGTGGAATACCATCAATGATTGCACTTATAGTTCTTATAGTGTCATCACTTGCAATTGGTGTAAAGACAGTAAAACGTAATAAAAACGAAAATCTTCTGATTATTCTGCTTGTGACATTTTGCGGAGCGATACTTCTTCTGATTGGCAACAGCAACATCGTATTTTCACCGATTTTCTGGATATGTACAGGTATATGTGCAGGTGCAGACATCATAAAAGGTGATGAAACAACCATAAAGCCTGTGCAAATCAACGAGAACAGAAGTACAAAGAAGAAAAAATAGAATCAAGTAATAAAAATCTGCCACATCTTTAAAGGTGTGGCAGATTTTTTAAGGTATTACGTACTTTTGCAATATCGACTTAACGTACGGCTTTTTTAATCATAAGCAGTTCGTCTTTATAAAGACAGTGCTTGAATTTAGGATTTTTAATAAGTGTCAGACACTCGTCAATATCAATCCAGCTCACTTGAGAAACCTCTTCAGTCTGTAGTCTTAGCTTTTCAGTTTCTATCGGCTGACGGTAGATATAAACGGCACTCAGTTCATTATCGTGAACATCGTTGTCGGAGTAGTCGGATTTTCGCATACCGATAAATTCAAGCTGTTTAGGTTCTGCATAAAGTCCAAGCTCCTCTGAAAGCTCACGAAGTGCACTTGTCCGATATTCGTCGCCCGCCGAAACGTGACCAGCTGAAGATACGTCAAAGCAGTCCGGATGTTGAGCTTTGTTATGTGAACGTTTTTGCAGGAGTATATAGATTTCCATATCAATTTTTCTGACTATCCAGATATGCACTGTTGGGTGTCTGTGACCTGTTTTGTGAGCAACCGACCGTGGTTCGGCAAATGAAGTCAAGCGATCCTTATCGTCAATGATATTGACAAATTCGTCTTTGACAAGCTTTACGTCGATATAATTATTTGTGACAGAAGCCTCTCTGATTGCAGAAATCAAGTCATCAGCATCGGTATTTACGCTATCGTCGTCCGAGACGTACAGCATGATTTTAAATGGAGACGTAATTGCGAGAAGATAATCCGACAATGACTTTGCAGAATTAATTTTCTCAGAACATTTCAAACCTGTTTTTACAGCGCAGTAGAGGTCTGAACCTAAAGATTTTCTGTTGATGTAAATTTCACAAGTATCCATAAAACACTCCAAAATAAGGACATCTATAAAAGCAAAACTACGAGAGACTTTTTATAGCAATTCAATAGAATATAGCAAATATCTGAAGTTTCTTTTAGAGATGTCCATAAATATTATCCGACAAGCCGGACATTTATGTACAATTAGATTATAGATATATTATATACCACTCACAAAACAAAGTCAACAGTATACAAAAAATCAGATAAAAATTTTGGAAATTTGTTCAAAAGTAAGTGATATAATGTAAAGCTTCGTACCATTCAGTCATAAGTGAAATTTCTGAATATAAAAAATTATTTTAGGACAATTTTTATTGATTCCGCAATTAAAATGTCTGTTTTTCTTCAGATTTTTAAGCAATACCAGTGTGTTTTGCTGTTTTTAGTGCAATTTCATATACAAAGCAGGCTGGATTTTGTCACTTTGTATTGTATCATCAAGTGTTTACAAAATTCACGGTATATTGTATAATTAAAGATATTCAATTGAATTCAGGTAACTGCTGAAAAGCTGTCTGATTTTGCAGATATAATGCAATGCCAATATTCAACGTGCATTATTGACTTTTTTAAAGCAGACTTTTCAAAGGCTACCTTTAATTACCGGGAGGTTTTTAAAATGAGTTTTTCTCCGAAAGAAATCCTCGACTTTGTTGAGGAAAATGACGTCAAATTTATCAGACTCACTTTCTGCGATATGTTCGGCAACCTCAAAAATATTGCAATTATGCCAGACGAGCTTCCTAAAGCTTTTCAGTACGGCGTTTCTTTTGATGCCTCGTGCCTTACCAAAGAATACAGTGACCTTCTGCTCGTTCCGGATATCTCCACACTTTCTGTACTACCTTGGCGTCCAAAATCAGGCAGAGTTGTCAGATTCTTTTGCAGTATCAAAAATATCGATGGCTCTGACTACGTTGGCGATATGAGGAGTGCTTTGCAAAAGGAAATCACAGGTCTTTACTCTAAAGGCTATTCGTGCGAACTCGGTACAAAATGCGAATTTTACCTTTTTGACCTCGACGAAAACGGCGACCCTACCAAAATTCCACACGACCAAGGCAGCTATCTCGATGTCGCTCCGCTCGATAAATGTGAAAATACTCGCCGTGAAATATGTCTTTCACTCGAGGAAATGGGACTTAGCCCCAAAAGCTCCTGCCACAAGCACGGCCCCGGTCAAAACGAAATCGACTTCAAAGCTAACGAACCCGTTACAGCTGCCGATAATATGGTTCACTACAAAACTGTCGTAAAATCAATCGCCGCACAGAACGGTCTGTTTGCCTCATTTATGCCCAAGCCTCTTGAAAATGACCACGGAAGCGCTTTGGCTATCTCGATAAGCGTCAAGAAAAACGGCTCAAATATCTTCGGTGCTGACGAGTCTACAATGTCTATTGAGGGCAAATGGTTCATTTCCGGCATTCTCGCAAGAATTAAGGAAATCACTGCTTTCCTTAACTGCACTACAAATTCTTACAAAAGATTCGGCAAGGGATATGCCCCGAAATTTATTAACTGGTCTTTTGAAAACCGTGCTCAGCTTATCAGAATACCTCATTCAATAGGCTGCTCACCAAGAATCGAAATCCGCTCCGCTGACGCCTGCTGCAACCCTTATATCACGTTCAAGCTGCTGCTTGCTGCAGGTTTTGAGGGCATAGTTGCTGAAAACTCGGAGCTTTACGAAAAATGCCGCAAAACCGACTCAGATACATCAACATTTGAACCACTCCCCGAAAACCTCGAGGAAGCTGTTACCATTGCCAAAAACAGCGACTTCGTTAAAAATGCCCTCACAAAAGAAACTAAAACTTACCTTTTCGACAAGCTCGATGAACAACTAAGTCAATACAACTCAGCTGACGACAAAACAATTTTTGAAGAAAGTTACTACTTCAAGACAATTTAAGCTAAAGTGAGTGTGATGCGAAATGGACCGAGCATTAATCGTTTCCGGCTCGGAAAAAGGAATGGAGGCTGTAGTTCAGCTTTTAAAATCATGCGGCTACAGCCGTATCTCTTCTATATCCAACGGCAGTGAGGCTCGGCGTATGATAGACTCGAACGACTTTGAACTCGTTGTTATAAATACGCCGCTCCCTGATGAATTCGGTCACGAGCTTTCAATTATGATTGCCGAAGCTTCTACGGCAGGTATTATTCTTATATGCAAATCAGATATTTCAGACGAAGTATCCGATAAAGTCGGAGATTTCGGCGTGTGCGTCGTGCCAAAGCCCATCAACCGCACTGTCTTTCACCAGTCAATGCGACTTGTTCAGGCTACACGCTCAAGAATGCTCGGACTTAAAAAGGAAAATGTCAAGCTGCTTACAAAAATCGACGAAATGCGCCTAATAAACAGAGCAAAATGTGCTCTTATGCAGTATCTTAAATTTACTGAACCACAGGCTCACAGATATATCGAAAAGCAAGCTATGGATACAAGACAAACACGAAAAGAAGTCGCTCTAAGTATTCTTTCTATGTATGAACGCTGAAAGCATTTTTCTATGTAAGCCATTGACTTCAGCAGAAAATAATGATATAATAACTACATAATATGCTTTGCTACCGAGTAAAGCGATGAGCATTGAATCAGCTGTCATTAGGTCTTTGAAGACAGTTGGTTCAATGCTTTTGCTTTGATTGCATTGCAAGGCAAATATATTTCATCAAAGGAGTCAAAATGAAAACAAATAATGTATTCAAAGAATTTCTGCACTATACTTCGCTGAATATTCTCGGTATGCTCGGACTGTCATGCTACATATTCGCCGACACGTTTTTTGTATCCAAAGGTATGGGAGCAAACGGTCTGACCGCACTTAATCTCGCAATACCGATATACAGCTTTATATACGGTACAGGACTTCTTCTTGGAATAGGCGGTGCGGCAAAATATTCGCTGCTAAGAAGCCGTAATGAAAATGCAAAGGCAAAAACCGTTTTCACAAACACTCTGCTTCCAACACTGATTTTCTCCGCAATATTTGTAAGCGCAGGTCTTATACTTTCGGATAAAATCGCATATGCACTCGGTGCCGACGTAAGCACGATTGAAATGACAAAAACCTACCTTAAAACAATACTACTGTTCTCACCTGCTTTTCTGCTTAACAATCTCATTCTCTGTTTTGTCCGAAATGACGGTAATCCAAGACTTTCGATGATTGCAATGGTAAGTGGAAGCCTTTCTAACGTCATACTTGATTACGTTTTCATTTTTCCTTTGAACGGCGGAATTTTCGGTGCGGCAGTCGCTACCGGAATTGCTCCGATAATCAGTCTCATCATACTTTCAATGCACTTCATTTGCAAAAAAAACCAGTTTGGAATCATAAAGACAAAGCTTTCTCCTGCACTGATTATAAATATACTGTCACTCGGACTTCCGTCACTTATAACTGAATTGTCCTCCGGAATAGTTATAATGGTATTCAACAAAATCATACTAACTCTTGATGGAAATATAGGTGTTGCCGCTTATGGTGTTATTGCAAACCTTTCGCTTGTAGCAATATCAGTATTCACAGGGCTTGCTCAAGGTATTCAACCGCTTATCAGCCGTTTTTATGGTCGGCGTGACATTGGGGGAATAAGAAGTGTAATGCGATATGCAATTATTTCGGCTTCGGTAATATTTGGTGTCATATACACGGTTGTATTCTTGTTTGCAGACAAAATTACAGAAGTTTTCAACAGCGAAAAAAATGTCAGACTTCAGGAAACCGCTGTGTTCGGAATGAAAATATACTTCACAGCATTGATTTTTGCTGGATTGAATGTTATAATTTCAATGTACTTTGCGGCATCAGAAAAGCCGTTCCCTGCTCAGACAATATCACTTCTCAGAGGATTCCTGCTGATAATACCGCTTGCTCTTATTTTCTCAAACATATGGGGAATTATCGGCGTATGGCTCTCATTTCCGTTTACAGAGCTTATAACGTCGCTGACAGCAGTTGTTTTCGTCAAAAGGATATATAAGAACAATTTCTAAATAAATGGTAACTCTAAATACTATTTCTACATTCAGGAGACTTGAAATATGTGGCTGATATTTGCTTTTGGTTCGGCTGTTTTCGCAGGAATTACGGCAATACTTGCAAAAATCGGAATTAAAAATATTGATTCCGATGCTGCAACTGCCGTAAGAACAATAATAGTCCTTGTTTTTTCATGGATTATGGTTTTCGTAACGTCATCTTATTCACCACTTAGCAGTATTTCATCAAAGACACTGTTGTTCCTTGTACTTTCTGGTGCAGCAACAGGTGCAAGCTGGCTGTGCTACTTCAAAGCACTGCAAAAAGGCAACGTAAATAAAGTTACTCCGATAGACAAATCAAGTACTGTTCTAACGCTTTTGCTGGCGGCAATTATTCTTAAAGAAAAGATTTCTGCTTTCGGAGCTTTCGGAATTGCCGCAATTGCAATAGGCACTTACCTTATGATAGTCAGAAAATCTGACACGCCTGCAAAACCGGAGCAAAAGGGCTGGCTGTTTTATGCCGTTTTATCCGCAATATTTGCAAGTCTTACCGCAATACTCGGAAAAATCGGCATAAGCAATATTGACTCAAATTTAGGTACTGCTATCCGTACAGCCGTTGTACTGGTGATGGCATGGACTGTGGTTTTTGCCGAGAAAAAGCTTCACAAGGTAAAAGACATCGACAAAAAAAGCTTTATTTTCATCTGCCTTTCGGGTATAACTACAGGACTTTCCTGGCTGTGCTATTACAAAGCTCTCCATGATGGCAATGCAAGCATTGTCGTTCCTGTTGATAAGCTAAGTATTATCATAACTATTGCATTTTCATATTTTGCTTTGAAAGAAAAAATATCAGCTAAGTCGCTTATCGGACTTCTTATGATTTCTTCAGGAACAATAATGCTTATTTTATAATAGCATAATGGCACTTCTAAAAACTCGTCTGATTAAGGAAAAATCAGATATGTACGGTAACTGCAAGGAACATTTCTAAGACGTACTGTCGCACTCCAAGCGAGTTTGACGCAGTAGATGCCGCGCATAGCTACTTTTTCTCAAAAGAAGTTTTTAAAGATACCAAATAACAAAAGCTGCCTGTTTTACGCCTAATAACGTAAAACAGGCAGCTTTATTCTAAGGGTGCATTTATTATTTGCTATCTGAAAGGAATTTTCCTGAGAGGGTTAATTTGTAGCCTTGAATACGGCTCTTACAAAGTTGTAAACGTGAGGACGAATCGTCTTTCCGCCATGATCACCGCCGTTTACATAGTGCCAGATGTGAGTTGTACCATTTTTATCCATTGCATTGTGGTATCCAGCAGGAGTCGAATAAATCAGCGTATCGTTTGAACCTGCACTTACAAGAAGAAGATAAGGCTTAACGCTGTCAAATTTCAGATCAGAGTCCTTTAAAAGGTCTGTTGTAAGTCCAGGAGCGGGACACATTGCTCCAACGTAACCGAAAAGATCCGGACGCTTGAATCCGATATAAAGTGACTCACGTCCACCCATGGAAAATCCTGTAACAGCAGTGTTGTCACGACCTGTTTTAATTGAGAAATTCTTCTCCATATACGGCATAATCTCTTTGGTCAGAAGATTTATGAAATTATCATAAGCTGCATTGTTTTTTGCATCAAGACCATCACATTTGTCCTGACTTGCACTCGCATAGATATCAGGGAAAACAACGATCATATCCTTTGCCTCTCCTGAAGCAATTGCGTTGCCTATTATCTGTCTGAGACGAAGTGAAGCATCACCAGAATCAAGGAGAGCGTCCTCATTTCCCCAGTATCCGTGCAGAACATACATTACCGGATATTTCTTTGACTGAGAATAACCTGCGGGCAGAAGTACGTTAAAGCTCTTTTTCCTTCCGCATACAGCAGAATCAATTGTTATTTTCTTATAGGTTCCATAAGTAGTTCCTGAATTTTCGGCAGTTGCGGACGACGGTTCGTTTCCGAGAATCTTTGCACTTACTTCCTTCATATAAACATCAGGAGCTATTGCGGAAGTTGTGCTTGAATCTGAATTATCTGATGAGGACGTATCACTTACCGAAAGAGGAGCAATTCCGAGTATAGACTGCTGTATTGCCACAGCGTCCTGAGCGTTTACACCGTTTTTATTTCCCTGAACATCAGAATTTATAAGTCCCTGAGCAGTAAGTGGAAATAGTGTAGGATTAGCTATATAACGTCTTATAGTTACAACGTCCGAAATATCCACTTTTCCGTCGCAGTTGGCATCACCATAATTTACAGCCTGCTCTTTTGACGCAAGAACGATATAGTTTACAGAATTTCCGTTTCCGCTGTTTGTACCGAGAGTTATGATATCGCCTGATTTTACATTTTTGCTGAAAACTTCAAGTGTCAAGTCATTTGAAGTTTTCATAACAGCGGAAGTCTTTGTCCAGTCTGAAAGCCACGATGGTGCAGCACTTGTCACACGGGAGTCCATTGCAACGTAAACTGTCATATCGGCGGCGGCGGTAAATTTTCCGAGGTCTGTTGTAAGAAGCTTTGAGTCGCAGGCAGTTCTTATATATTCAGCACCATTAAGGTTTGATGGAACAGAAGCTGCCGTTATGTCACGGTCGCCATATAATTTTGAACCGTTTGCAAAATTATTTTGTATTGACCAATCCGAAGCGTTATCAGTATCGCTTACGAGAAGATTTTTTATAAGCGTACCGTTAAGTGGCTGGACTGTAACAGGATTTGTAGTAGTTGTTGGATCAGTTGGCGTAGTAGTAGACGAAGCGTCTCCAAAGTCGCCGCTTACCGTGAAATTATCAATATAAAGTGATGAAGCAAGAGCGGAATTGGACTTAAATTCTATTTTGTTTTCTCCGCTTTTGAGCGTAATATTTTCTGTATCTGTTTTCCAGTCGCTGTAAGAGCTTCCCTTAGCAAGTGCGAGAGTTTTTACCTTAGAACCATTTACATACAGGTCGACATTATTAGTATCGGAAGTTGCAGAGTAACGAAGATTCAGCTTAAATGTACCGTTTTTCTTAGTTTTTACAGTATCCTTGACAGCTGCATTTGCATTCTTTCCGTATTTTAGGAAGCCCTGTCCCTGAACACCTGTAACTCCGCTGCCACAAGCGTTTGTAACGTTTCCTTCAACATTTTTAACGTCAAAGAATTCACCTTCGTACTGGCGTATGCCCTCATAGAAGCTCGGACTTGAAGGCGTTGTAACCTTGGCGGTATTATAAGACGTAAGTTTTCCTGTCTCGTTGCCCGAACATTTTACAGATATTTCAACCGGACCGTTATGCTTTACAGTCAGTGTGTAAGTGCCGTCAGAATAGCTTTCGCTGATTTGCGAAGCCGTCTGATTTCTGCCCGTATCCTTAGCGGAATATGTTGGCTTCACAGAGCATCCGCTGATTTTGAAAGTATCGGTTTTCAGAGTTTTGGCATCGTCCTCATCATAGTTATTGGTATAGATATTTATGTGGTCACTGTACTCGTTAATAAGAGCAGTTCCATAGGCATTGAAATTTACGTCAAGATTTTTGCAGGTATTATATTTAAGAGAGAGAATAGCACCACAATTTGAGCCGTCTTTATTCGGATTATATGCAACCCATGTATTTCCGTTTCGTGAAGCATAGCAGTTTCCGTTATAATCACTGGCGAAAAGCTTGTTAAATTCTGCCTGTTTATCAGCGATACTGCTCCAACGTGAAGCTATCTGAGACTGTTTTATCTGTACTTTAAAGGATTTTGCGATATCGTCACGAAGTGCATAGACTGTCGGGATTGTAGGGTAACGACCTGTAGACTTGAACGGATTATGATTATCCCAAAGGTTTCCGTCATTAGGCATTCTATAAAGTCCTTCAAACAGCGTCTTGTATGTACTGTATTTATTATGGTCGTCACCGGAGCTGTTATCCTGAATTACAACAACCTTTGTACGGTCTATTACTTCTTGTCTTGTTGGAATACGGATTGTACCATCTGTCATTTTTCTGAAAAATGAAAATGTATCATTTACATACTGGTCAAAAGTTTCCCAGTTGCGGCACGAATAGCCGTCACTGTCCTTAACGCTCCAAGTTTCCTTGAAGTCATCGTTCCATACAAGCTCAGGACCGTCAATAATAGTTGCACCGTTCATTGCCATACGTTCAAGATAGATAGGCAGCGAAGTTACCTGACGATACTGTTTTTTCTGTGCTTCGCCCGAACCGCTCCATGTAGAATCAGTCCAGCCTGTATCATCGTAACGCACGCCATAGTTTCCACAGTATCCTGAAAGATATGCACCAAGTATCTCACTTTCCACATCTTCAATCATTCCAACCTGAGTATACTTTTCTTCAAGCTGAAGATTTTGTGAATAAGCCTCACAGGCAGCTTTCCAGTCAGGGCAGGTTTTAAGCATTGCAATTGGGTTAAGCGGTGCACTCCACATATTTGCACACCAGTTGACATTAAGATAACCGCCATATTTATTACAAAGCTTAAGCAAATGTGCAAAATGCTCATATCGCTGTTTCTGATTTATAGGAAAATCAGCTGAACCAAATCCCCAGAACTGCTCACTGTAATTAAAACCGATAAAGTTTGGGTAATCACGGAAAAACTCGGCATAAATAGTATTTTCGTAGTCATCATCGGCATGGGATACAAATTCGCCTTTATTCGGAAACTGTACAATGTTTCCGTTTGTATCGTAGTCTGGAAGATGACACTGTCCGCCGCTTGCAGGCTGAACCATACACCACACATTTTCATCGGCACAAGTTTTGAGCCATGATTTCACACACTGATAGCCGTCCTGAACCATTTTCCACTGATGCTCAGTAGTACTCCAGTTGATTGAAAGAGAAAGATTGAATACACAGTAAGGCTTGATATCCTCAGGAATAAGGGAAATAATTTTAGCCGGGTCTGCATAATTCCATGTATCAACGTGAACAATCAGCATCGGCTTATCCGATGAGCATGGACGACGCATATTTGATGCGGCACTTGCAGTCATTTCCGTAACCTTAAAATTTGCCTTGAGCTTTGCAAGAGAGCTTGCCGAATAACCGTTTTCTGAAGTCGGTAAGATAAGCGTCAATCCAAGCAGCATCGCTGCTGACGTTGTTGCGGCAACCAATCTTTTCATATACATAATAAAGCCTCCTTAAATATTGTAGCAGTTAAAACTATTATATTATTTCCACAAAATGCAAATTCTGATTTGTATGATTTCATTATATATCACCCAAAGCACAATTTCAACCCACAAAATGAAAAGTTAGTGGACAAAACGTTTCAATTGCTTGACGAATACTGATTAAATTTGCTATAATAGTTTAAAGGCGGTGAAAATATGGAAAAAATTAAAAGAAAAATTTTTGGTGTAATTACAGCTAACGTTGCCGATATAGAACAGCATGAAATTCTTTCCGGCATCATAGAAAACGCTCAGCAACGTAATATCGACATTATCGTGATTTCCAACATTTACAATCCGATAGAGACTTCATCCGTGCTTCAAAAGGAAAATTGCATATATGAGCGACTTATGTCCACTGCTTTAGACGCTTTAATACTTATTTCTGAATCAATAATCAATGCCGATTTGCAAAAAATAATTATGGATTATCTTAGCAAAAGAAGTGACACTTCACTGATTGCTATTGGAGCTGCTCAACCGAATTTTGAACTTTCAAACTTTAGGTTTATCAATACAAGTGATGAAAACGACATCGAAGATATAACTGACCATCTTATTGAGTTTCACGGCTTTACCGATATTGACATTCTTTCAGGTTATGATTATATTGAGGCATCTCAAAAACGTGTTTGCGGTTACCGTCGTTCGCTTGAAAAGCACGGCATACCTTTTGATCCGTCAAAGGTTCATTTTGGCGATTTCTGGACAAACTCAGGCTCTGCTCTTGCTAAAAAATATATCACCGCAGAGCTTTCCTATCCTCAAGCTCTCATCTGCTGCAACGACTATATGGCTTACGGTTTGCTCGACGAATTTATGCAGCAAAATATACCCATAACAGAAAAAATGGCTGTTATAGGCTATGAGTATATTCGTGAGCGTCACGCACATACACCACTTCTTGCAACATATCAGCGAAGCAGAAAATCTCTCGGTAAAGCCGCCGTCGACATTCTTGCAGATGACAGCTACAACCTGTTTTCGCCACAAAAAGGCAGACTTATTCCCGGCGATACCTGCGGCTGTCACGGAAAGTTTTCGGATATCAGAAGCGAAATGATTTCCCTGCAAACAATCGAAACCTATGAATTTCTTAATCTTTTCAGTCAATTTGAGCATCGTCTGACCGAATGCCGTAATATCAACGAATTTGTTGAATGCTGCCGCAATTTCAGATTTATGGTAAGAAACGTTTCAAAGTTGTATCTCTGCCTTTACGAAAACTGGTACGACAACAGTCAAAACGTGGAAAATATGGTGCGATACAATCTTGTTTTCGCTGATACTCCGATTATTTTTCATAAAGACAATTTCAGCAGTTTTATTTCGGGAAATGCTGCACCTTATTACATTTGTCCACTGTTTTTCGCCAATCGTGAACTCGGTTACATAGTTCTTGGATATGACGGAGCCGATACCTTTGACCACATCTTCCGAAATTGGCTCAAATCAGTTTCAAACGGTCTTGAGCTGCTACGAATGAAAAATGATATACGTTACCTTGCTGCTTGTCAAGATCTGTCTGAACAGCACGAAAGTCTTACGTCTATGCTTAACGGACGTGGGCTAAAAACTGCCTATTTTTCGGCTGATAAAGATGATATGTATATGGTTGTACTGAAAATCTGCCTTTTTGATACTGACTTTTTCACAATTAATACAAAAGAAAAAATCTACGCTATACTTGATGCCGCCGAAGCTGTACGTCAGTTCTGCGGAAAAAATGGAATCTGTGCGAAAACACAGCAGGATACATTCATTTGCCTTGTAAAAAGCAAAAAACCGGCAGCTTTTCTTACTCGCCTTTTGTCGTCAGTTCTATTCAGACACGATTCTTATATGAAAAAATTCGGAATTGACTCATTTGTCTGTACAGCGTGCCTGTGCAATAATATGGTATATGACGACATTGCGAGTCTTTCAAATAATAATATTCAGAATGAAATAGACGCAATTTCAGTCAGACGAAGGGACAAGTTTTATCCTGAAATGATTTCTCTACGCAATTATATATATCAAAATCCAAATTCCACATTTGACACACCGTCTCTTCACCAAAAATTTAACGGTTCGTCCGGACATCTTAGGAATATCTACAAAAAATGCTTTGGCATAAGCTTTCATCAGGACTGCATTTGTGCAAGAGTTTCCAAGGTCATATACTTTCTGACCGTAACTGAGCTTAATATAGGTGATATTGCCTACAAATGTGGCTATAGCGACTCTAAGTATATGATGCGTCAGTTTGCACTTGAAACCGGATTGACTACAGGCGAATTTCGGGATTGTATCATATAATCGCAATTTATCTACATCTCCCGCACTGCTTACAACCATTGCACGAACTGTTTCTCTTACAGTATCTGCATTTAGGCTGCACTTTAATATCCACATTTACTTTCGGAATCTGCAATCCTGATTTAAGTGCCTGAACGTGCTGGTACGCTTTACAGACATGATAAATTTTTCCGTCTTTACGAAAATAATTGCCAATACCAACAAAGTCAAACATAACATTATAAATCAGGCATTCATTGTATAGTGCCTTTACCCATTCGTAGTCAAGTATTCTGTTACCGTCATAGTTTTCGCCGTCAACAAGAACTCTCGAAATCTGTCCTGTCTGCAAATACTTTTCAAGCGTTACAGCTCCTATCATAGGGGCACACATAACATTCTTTTCGGCGAAAGGCAGTGACATAAGTATTGGCAAACGTTCATCTGCACGAATCTGATTTTCAGCAGTAAAGCACATACTTACGTTCTCATAGCCGCTTTCCCAATCATATGGCAGACACTTTTCAACACGTTCCGCACGTTTTGTCTGCAACCAGAATTTAATGTCAGGACGCTGTTTCATAATCTCCCACGCTTCATTGCGCCAGGCATCTGCTTCTTCAAGAAAGAAGTCACTTGTCATACACACATAGACTGTGTTGCCAGACGGAACTTTGTATTCCCCGTTTCTTGATTTTTTGAGTGGCAAATTAAAATTGGTCTTAACTTTATATATTTCGCTTCCGTCATGGTCACGGGTAGAATCAAGGTAGAACATATAGCAATGCTCACAGCCTTAGCTGTACTTCTTACAGCCATGCCAAGGATTCCAGATATATTCAAGCATAGTTTTATTGCACCCATTTCTGAATTATTATGATTTAACCGATTGCCGCAGACGGCTTGCGTACGCAAGCAGGGGCTTGAGTCGGAGCTTAGTACTTCTATTAAGCACAGCTTTTTATTCCGACTCAAGCCCTTGATGTTTTCGCCTGAAAGGCGGAAACATCCGTCTGCGGCTGAATATAAATAAAAGAAAATCTCGGAAATGTCTTTATAAAAAAAACATTTCCGAGATTTAAAGATGTGGTGACCCGTACGGGACTTGAACCCATGATTCCGCCGTGAAAGGGCGGTGTCTTAACCACTTGACCAACGGGCCTTGAATGGTAGCGGCAGTAGGATTCGAACCAACGACCAATCGGGTATGAACCGAGTACTCTAGCCAGCTGAGCTATGCCGCCATATAGTCGCTTAATGTTTCCTGCTTACTAATCCCCTGCGACTTAATTATTATATACCAGATTCAGAAAAAAGTCAACAGGAAAATGCAATATTTTTCACTTTTGGTGCTTTTGTACATATTTGTAAAAAATAAGTAGCTTGTTGTATAGCATATGCCAATAAAGCTGATAAGCAATTAAAATACATTCATTTTTTCTCGGTAAGCGGTAGGAGTCATACCGGTATTCTGCTGAAAAATTCGCATAAAGTATTTTTCGTCCTTGTAGCCGCATTGTTCAGCGATACCTGTAACAGAAAGTGAAGTTGAACAAAGCAAGGATTTAGCAAGAAAAATTCTGCAAAGAATTCTGTCCTGATTATAACTCACGCCAAAATATTTCTTATATATATTACGGAAATATCCCGGACTAAAATCAAGGCATTTACATAGTTGTTCCTTATTATCGGGCATAAGAGGATTTGCATAAAAGTTACTTCTGAACTTCAGGATTGCGTCAAAGTGGCGTTGAGAACGCACCTCGGCAAGAAGATGAATTTTTTTCTCGTTACTTTTTGCAAGTGACGACATAATACGTTTAAAAGAAAACGAATCTCTTTCTGTAAGCTCACATGAAATGACATATGAATCAATGCCAAATTCCTCAATGTAGCCCGATTTACGGAGCAAAGCAGTTTCGAGCTTATCCGATAGCAATTTAAAATGCTCCTGCTGAAAGCTGCCAAACTCTGCGAAAGCAAACGTACTTTCGTTTATTCTTGCACAAAAGCCCTTATCATTTGCGGAAAGTTTGTTTACTGCATCTGCAACAGCTTTTATGTTAGCAATTTTATTTTCCTGCATATCAAGCTGAAATTTAGGCGAAAACAGCTGCGTTTCGAGAATCATAACGATAACGTCCTGCTTTGTCTGTGGCATAGATGCGGCAAAATTCAAGGCACTTTCAAATCCGACATTGTTGTAAAGACCTGTAACAGTGTCGTAATGTTCCGACATATTTTTGTATTGCATAAGATACTGAATATCATTTTTCATTCTTAGAAATTCGAGTGCATTTGAAACGGATTTAAGCCAGTTTCTGAAAACATGGTCATAAGTATCCGGCGAGTCATACTGAAGAATAATATAACCAAGCATACGGTCAGAGAAAAACAACGGATTAAAATAATATACAAGCGGTACATCAGAACAAGAAAAAATTTTTGAAAATCCAAGTGGATTGATGAGCATATTATTGTTGACATTATCATTGTAATCAATAATTTTGTAACAGTTTACAAATTCATAATGTGAAAAGCTCTTATACCAGTTTTCAAACAAGCAGAAATAAACTTCTTTTACATTTCTTATTAGGTAAGTAAAGTTTCTTATAACGTTTATAAAGTCGTGTATTGAGCGGCATTCGGTAAGTTTTGTTTCAAGCTGACTGAACAGATTCATTGAAGTATAAATTTGTTCAGTTCTTACAGTTTTCAGTTCCTGCTTGAAGTTGTCGCTGCTTATACCGCACAAGCAGCTGTTTCCGTAGACAATATTTCCATCGAGTGAATATTTTCCTGAATATTTTTTCTTTGTAAGTTTTGACCAAAGTAATCTTACTGCTTCCTGACCGACAGCTTTTCTGTTTCTCTGGTATGTAGTAAGTATCGGGTGGTGGTACATACGTTCATGAACGTATTCATATCCGACAACTGTAATATCTTCAGGTACTCTTACATTATTGTCAATGAGCTCGTCAATAATTCCGAATGCCATATAGTCATTTGTGCAAACAACTGCCTGCGGCATAGGAATCTTATGATTAAGATATTTTTGTGCCAGTTCTTCGCCAGAGTTCATCCAGAAATTTCCGTAATATACCTTGTCAGGATTATAACTGATTCCGTGCTTTTCGAGTGAGCGACGATAGCCGTCAACTCTGATATGTGATGCTTCAAGCTGCTCATATCCTGTAATGATGTCGATATTATCAAATCCGTGAACATCAATAAGATGGTCAGTAACGGATTCTATGTCTTCATCGTCATTTGTATTTATAAAGAAAACATTGTCGGAAGAAAAGTCGTCAAGCAAAGTACCTATAATTATTATCGGTATATTTTTGAGCTTCATAAGTTTTGATTTAATATTGTCTCTGAGCTGATTGTTTATGAATGCCTCTGAAATAAGAATTATTCCATCGAGTTCATTTGACAGTACGAGTTCATAAATTTTATTTTCAGCAATAAAGAGTTCAGGAGATTCGTTTGGATTATACACATTTGAGAAAACAGCGACATCGCAATTATGTATCTGAGACTGTTCGATTATTCCCTGTAATATACGTCTTTGTTCTATATCGGCAACCTGAGCTGCAACCACACCGATTATCATACGTTTTTTAGAACCGTCAGCCAAACTAATCACACCTCGAATCACTCATTTGAATTTGGGAATTATAAATATTCTGTTAATTACATATCCCGACATAATTATAACATTTTTTGCAATTCACGTCAACTTAAAAAATGCAATTTATCCACTAAAAATTCAGAATGTCAACTTTGATAGCTTTCTAATTAAGGGCACCTCTAAAAACTTGTTTGATTAAGGAAAAATCAGATAGGTGCGGCAGATACAAGGAAAACTTCCGAAAGCGTGCTGTCGCACTATGAGGGAGGTTGACGCAGCAGATGCCGTGCATAGCTGTTTTTTCTCAAAAGGAGTTTTTAGAGATGCCCTTAAAAAACAAAACCTGCGAAGGAAAGTCGGATAGCCATATAGAAGTTTTCAGGAAATATGGTTAAAGGCAAGACGCAAGCTATTTCACGGCATCTCAACCCGCAAAGGATTGAGATGCCGTTATTTTGT
>JALCDN010000018.1 GCA_022641595.1 Ruminococcus sp.
CTATCTACAGACAAATATCAAAAATGAATTCTCATATTAAATCGGCTGCTGCTGTATATATGAACTCACTTCCGGCTCCTACAGTCGTACTCGATGCTGACGGTACTGTTATCTGGTATAACGAATGCTTCAGAAACAATGTCGCCGTTGAACGTGACACTTATGGATTCAATATAACAAATTATGCCGATATAAATCTGGAAACCGTCAAAAGCGGTGAAGTCTGCCCCTGCATTATAAACGACCGATGCTTTATGGTATCTTCTATGGTCGATGTCTCGGACGACGACACTATCTATACCCTCTATTTCCACGACGATACTGAATTATTCAATTTGCAGAAGCAGTTTGAGAACTCACGTATTTCCGTCCTTATCATAGTTATAGATAACTACGATGATACCCTGCAAAATGCCAAGGAAAGCGAAAAAGCCAAGATTTCTGTCGAGACCGAACAGCTTATTGAATCATTTATGTCAGATACTAACGGCATTGTGAAAAAAATCTCAAACAGCACCTTTATTGCTCTTATTGATGAGGTTCACCTCAAAAAAATTATCGATGGAAAATTTAAAATACTCGATGGCGCTCGTACTATAAAAATAGATGGTCGTATTCAGCTTACGCTCTCAATCGGTGTCGGTCAGGGAGCAGACTCTCTGTCAGAAAGCGAGGCTTTCGCTAAACAATGTCTCGATATGGCTCTCGGAAGAGGCGGAGACCAGGCTGTTCTTAAAACCGAAAACGGATTCCGCTTCTTCGGCGGCGTCTCAAAAGGCGTTGAAAAGAAATCACGCTCCAAAACACGCATTATCGCCAATACTCTTCAAGACCTGATAAAAGACTCCGAAAGAATCTATATAATGGGTCACCGTTTCGGCGACCTTGATTCTGTTGGCTCTGCCTCCGGTCTTGCAGGTGCTATAAGACTTATGGGCAAAGAGGCTTACGTTGCTGTGGATAAAAAAAGAAATCTTGCAACTCAGCTTATCTCTATGATAGATTCAAATACCGACAACAGCCTTTATATCTCTCCATCGGAAGCCGCTGACTCAATTTCCGACAACGACCTCCTTATAATTGTGGATACACATAACAAGGACTTTATTGAAAGTCCACTCCTCTATGAACGCTCAAGACAGACAGTAATAATAGACCATCACAGAAAAACCGTTAACTTCATTGACGATGCTGTTATATTTCATCACGAGCCATATGCCTCATCTGCTTCGGAAATGGTAACTGAGCTTATACAGTATTTCAAAATAGACGATGAAGCACTTAAAGCTTGTTTCGCAGAAGCTCTCCTTGCAGGCATAACACTCGATACTAAGAATTTCGTTATGCGTACCGGAGTCAGAACTTTTGAAGCTGCGGCTTTCCTAAGAAAAATGGGTGCGGATACTGTCGTCGTAAAATCACTTTTCTCAAACTCAATCGAAACCTATCAGAGAAAAACCAAAATTGTTTCATCGGCTCAGATACATAACAGATGCGCCATCGCTTCTACAGAAATCAAAAGCGATGACATACGTCTGATTTGTCCTCAGGCTGCTGATGAACTCCTCGGTATCACGAATGTTGACGCCTCTTTTGTCTTGTTCAGAACGGGCGATACTATAAACATTTCCGCACGCTCACTCGGTGCTCTTAATGTTCAGGTAATTATGGAAGCACTCGGCGGCGGCGGTCACCAGACTATGGCTGCGGCTCAGCTTGATAATGTTTCTATGAATGAAGCCGTTAATATGCTCCACACTGCCATTGATAGCTACCTCAACTGATTTTAAAAGCTTTACTTTATTATTTTTATTCTATGCAATACACAGCTGAATTTCTCAAGCTATTTGATTTTTTCACAAGAAATTTCAAATGCTTTTTAAATACCATTTACTACGAAAGGTTGATTACTTATGAAGGTTATTTTTTTACAGGACGTTAAAGGCACTGCCAAAAAAGGTGAAGTTAAAAACGTTGCCGACGGCTACGCAAGAAATATGCTCTTTCCTAAAAATCTTGCTGTTGAAGCAAATTCATCAAATCTCAGCGAGCTCGCCGGCAAACAGGCTTCTATCCAACATAAAATTGACGTGGAAAAGCAATCGGCTTCCGAAACTGCCGCTAAAATCAACGGCAAAACAATCTCAATAAAAGCAAAAGCCGGTAGTAATTCACGCCTTTTCGGCTCGGTTACAGCAGGTCACATCGCCGACGCACTTAACGCTCAGTTTAACACACAAATCGAAAAAAAGAAAATTTCTCTCAAAAACGATATCAAGAATTTCGGAACATATTCTGCCTCAGTTAAGCTCTATTCAGGCATTACTGCGGATATAACAGTTGAAGTTTCCGAAGAGTAATTTACGGTACAAAAATGGAAGAAAATAATTTTCAGATTTCAGACAGAGAGCTTCCTCACAGCATTGAGGCTGAACAATCTATTCTCGGTGCAATACTGGCTGACCCTTCTTCACTTTCAGTCGTCGTCGAGCTTATAAAGCCTGACTACTTCTACAGTCAACAGCATAAAGCTCTCTACTCAATAATCCTAAGAATGTTTACAGGCGGTGCTGCCGCCGACATTATTACTGTCCTCAATGAAGCTGAAAAGCTTCACATATTTGAATCAGCTTCAGAAGGTCGAAGATACCTTGCAAGTTTAGCCGAAATTCTTCCGTCAACTGCTAACATTGAAAGCTACTGCAAAATAGTCTCGGAAAAGTACTACATCAGAAGCCTTGGCTATGCAGCACGCAGCATTCTCGACGATATTCAATCAGGCGAACAGGATGCTCAGCTCCTACTCGATTCAGCTGAACAAAAAATCTATGACATAAGACAAGGCAAGAATTTTCATGGACTCGTT
Source organism: Ruminococcus sp. (assembly GCA_022641595.1). Classification (GTDB taxonomy): domain Bacteria; phylum Bacillota; class Clostridia; order Oscillospirales; family Ruminococcaceae; genus Ruminococcus. The sequence goes on from JALCDN010000018.1 coordinate 2,867, forward strand.
CCAATCAGTGAGGCTATCTCAGAAGCCTATGACAGAATCGGTAAAATTTCAGGTCCGGATAAGGAAAAATATATCGGCCTAAGAACAGGCTTTACTTACCTCGACACCATTATTTCAGGTCTTAATAAATCTGACCTCATTATAATTGCTGCACGTCCTGCTATGGGTAAAACTTCTTTCGCTATGAATATCGCTACAAATGTAGCAAATCGTGCCGAAAAAGAAGTCGTCATCTTTAACCTCGAAATGTCTAAAGAACAGCTCGCTACAAGACTGCTCTCCACTCAATCACTCGTTGACTCAAACTGCCTAAGAAACGGCAGAATCTCCGGCGATGACTGGGTAAAACTTGCAATGGGTGCAGGTACCCTTAGTAATTTGCCACTCTTTATCGATGATACCGCAAGCAACACTGTTCAGCAAATGAAGGCTAAACTTCGCCGTACAAAAGACCTCGGTCTCGTCGTTATCGACTACTTGCAGCTTATGCAGTCTACATCAAAATCAGACAACCGTGTTGTCGTTATCACGGAAATTACAAGACAACTGAAAATTATGGCAAAGGAACTCGATGTTCCGGTTATTCTCCTTTCTCAGCTCTCCCGTAGCGTCGAAAGCCGTACTGATAAACGTCCTACGCTATCCGATTTGCGTGATTCAGGCTCTATCGAACAGGACGCCGATATCGTACTCTTTCTGTACCGTGACGCTTACTATAATAAGGAAAGTACTAAACAGAATATCTCGGAATGTATCGTCTCAAAAAACAGACACGGCGAAACAGGTACTGTTGAACTCATCTGGGACGGTCAGTTTACAAGATTTTCAAACCCAGACTTCCAATCTAATCAGGAACCTTCCTGACAGGTGATGCTATGTTAGAAAAAATTATCAGACTCTCTTCACAATATTCTATGCTTAAACCCAAATCTACCATTACTGTCGGTCTCTCAGGCGGTGCTGACAGCGTATGCCTTACGTCTGTTTTAAAAACTCTTAGCTCTCAGCTCGACTTTTCACTCAGAGCTATCCACGTCAACCACAATCTGCGTGGCGAAGAAAGCCTGCGTGACCTCAATTTTTGCTCTCAACTCTGCAAAAAAATGAATATCCCTTTTATTGCTGTTTCCTGCAACGTCAAAAATTATGCCGATGAAAAGCATCTTTCAGTCGAAGAAGCCGCAAGAATCCTAAGATACAAGGCTTTCGCCGATAATTCCGATAACGGCTTCATCGCTACCGCTCATAACGCTAACGATAACCTCGAAACCGTTATCCACAACCTTACCCGTGGCTCGGCTATAAAGGGGCTGTGCGGCATTCCTCCGGTTCGGGACAACATCATACGTCCTCTGCTTGAGGTTACACGCTCAGAAATCGAAAACTACCTCGCCGCAAACTCACTTCCGTATATAACAGACAGTACAAACCTTTGTGACGACTATACACGCAATAAAATCAGACACAACGTTATCCCTTTACTCGAACAAATTAATTCCTCTGTCGTAAAAACTTCTATCAACAGTATCTGTGCTGTCAGACTCGAAAACAGCTTCATTGATGAGGAAGTTTCTAAAGCTATTAATGCCTGTTCAAAAAATAACGGCTTTGTCGGTCTTAAAAATTACCACAAAGCTATCCGACAACGCTGTATCACTTCACTCCTGTCAAGCAACTCTCTTTCATATGACTTCGACAGACTTGAAGCCGCTGACGCTATCGTTTTAAACGGCGGAAAAATCAATGTTTCAGGCTCAATATTCCTCATCTGCTCAAACGATTTTTTAAGGCTCGAAAATATTACCTCCGATAACAATGCCTCAGTTATATCTACTATCGCAAAAATCGGCGATAATTCTATTTTCAGCGGAAAAACCGTTTCACTGAAAATTTTAAGTGCAACACCGGACTCTTCATTTGAAAAAATTAATAAAAAGTTTGCAAATAACTTGCTCGACTATGATAAAATAATAGGAACGTTATTGCTAAGAAACCGTAAGTTCGGTGACAGAATCCAGCTTTGTGGCAGAAACTTTACATCTTCTGTAAAAAAATTTATTAACGAAAATATCAGCCCTGCTGAAAGACTTCACCTACATTTCCTTGAGGACGATGAGGGCACACTCTGGGCTGAAAAAATAGGAGTCGCCCAACGTGCTGCTCCAAATACTTCTACTACTAAATTTCTCTGCATTACCATAAGCAATGACGAACTCATCAGCATTGATTCCATTCTGAATTGATTCAGAACTTATTCCCAAACAAAACTATTTACTCATTTTCATACTTGACACAATCCAAGTATGTGTATAATGAGATTGGAGATGATTTTTTGACACCAAGAAAAAACAAAGGCATTCTCGCTTATCTACTGATTTTTATCATAGCTGTTATGGGTGTTTCTTTCATTATGTCGAAACTCGGCGACAACACCCAGAAAGCTGAATATTCCGAAATTATCAGCCACTTCGAAAAATATGAGGTAAGCGCCTATACTCTCGACCTCGGCACAGGTGAACTTAAACTTAAACTAAGAGACAGCGACAAGAAACTTGTTTATGAAGTTCCAAGTATCCAGATTTTCCTAAATGATACTGAACTTTACCGTCAGGAATATAACAAAAAATACCCTGACGCTCCACTCGAACAAGACTACTTTAAGGTTAAAGACAACTCCTGGCTTCTCTCTATCGTCCCAACTCTTATCATGCTCGTTCTTGGCATCGCTTTCATCTACTTCATGATGAAACAAGCCGGCGGCGGCGGTAAGTATAATTCATTCGGACGTGCAAACCTCAAAAGTCAAGCAAGCGCACGCAAGGCTACTTTCGATGACGTCGCGGGTGCTGACGAGGAAAAACAGGAACTTGAGGAAATCGTTGACTTCCTTAAGCATTCCAACAAATATAAGGAAATCGGTGCAAAAATTCCTAAGGGCGTACTTTTGCTCGGCCCTCCGGGTACAGGTAAAACACTTCTTGCACGTGCTGTTGCAGGTGAAGCCGGCTGTCCGTTCTTCCCGATTTCCGGTTCTGACTTCGTAGAAATGTTCGTCGGTGTCGGTGCTTCAAGAGTACGTGATCTGTTCGATCAGGCTAAAAAACACTCACCGTCTATCATATTCATCGACGAAATCGATGCAGTCGGTCGTCACAGAGGTGCAGGTCTCGGCGGCGGTCACGACGAACGTGAACAAACACTCAATCAGCTCCTCGTTGAAATGGACGGCTTTACAGGCAGCGAAAGCGTTATCGTTATCGCAGCTACTAACAGACGTGATATTCTCGATCCGGCTCTGCTTCGTCCGGGACGCTTCGACAGACAAATCGTTGTTGGCTACCCTGATGTCAAGGGACGTGAAGAAATCCTTAAGGTTCACTCGAAAAATAAACCACTCGGACCTGACGTTGATCTCAAAATTATTGCAAAAACTACTCAGGGCTTCACAGGTGCTGATCTTGAAAACCTCCTAAATGAATCCGCCCTCCTTGCCGCTCGTCAAAACCGAAAGGCTATTACCGAAAAGGATATCGAAGAGGCTACTATGAAGGTCATTGCAGGCCCTGAAAAGAAATCAAGAATCGTTACAGAACGTGACAAGAAAATTACTGCTTACCACGAAGCAGGTCACGCTATCGCCGGTTATAACCTCGAAACTCAGGACAAAATTCATCAGGTCACTATCATTCAGCGTGGTATGGCAGCAGGTCTTACTGTAACTCGTCCAACAAACGATGATAACCATGTTACCCGCAAAAAAATGAAAGAAGACATCATTATGTTCCTCGGCGGACGTGTTGCAGAAGCACTCGTCCTTGACGATATATCTACAGGTGCTTCTAACGATATCGAACGTGCTACCAAGATGGCTCGTGATATGGTAACTAAATATGGTTTCTCAGAAAAACTCGGTGCTATCGCCTATTCTTCTTCAGACAGCGACGAAATCTTCCTCGGCAAGGATTACGGTCATACGAAAAATTATAGTGAAGCTATTGCTGCCGATATTGATGAAGAAGTTAAGTCAATTATTGATACTGCATACAAAAAGTGTGCTGATATTTTAACTGCCAATATGGATATGCTTCACAAGCTTGCCGCTTATCTTATTGAAAACGAAAAAATTGACGGTGATGACTTTGAAAAGCTTATGAAAGGTCAACCGCTGACATCTACAGAAATCAATGAAAATACATCTTCTGATGCTCAGGAAATCATATATCCTGATTCACCAAGCAATGATGCTGACGCATCACAAACTGACTCTGATGACGAATAACAATAAAATCATTAAAACAAAAAGGACACTTCTTTTTTAGAAGTGTCCTTTACTATTAAATGTCATTTAAGCACGCAGACGGCTTGCGTACGCAAGCAGGGTCTTTAAGTCGGAAACACATTTTCTCAAGTCTACCAGGTTCTTTTCTCCGACTTAAAGACCGCTGATTTTCACGTCTTTCAGACGTGAAAATCCGTCTGCGTGCCATAACAATTTTATATCATATTACAATTATGCGAGCAAAGGTATTAATGCTGAAGCCGAAAGCTTTTCACTCAGCTTCAATGCATTTTCATATGTCATTTCATTTGTAATAAACGAAATTTCACCATTATCAGCAACAAGCTTACTACCGTCATATTCCTTAGGAAGTGAAGATATAGCCGAAACCCTCATATACCATTTTGCAGTAAAACAGCTTATCGGAGCAATAAAGGTGTCGTCTGACGAAGATTCCCACGACTGAGAAAATACAGTTATGTCATGCTTAACAGAGTCTATAACGTCACCGAGAACTGCACTTGCTGTCGGAAGTTTACCGGCACCTCTGCCATAAAACAAAGTTTTATCAAAACCATCACCAGTTACAAGAACTGCATTGAATACGTCATCAACATGGGAAATAATATTTTCAAAGCTTATCATCATCGGCATTACAGCTGGAAGTATTTTGTCGTTATCGAGCTTTTTTACTGATGCTATGAGTTTAACAGCATATCCCATTTTATTGGCAAAATCAACATCTTTGAGGTCAACCTTGGAAATACCTTTTGTATAGACGCTTTTCGGATAAACGTGCTTACCAAAAACGAGTGAAGAAATGATGCAGATTTTTCTGCAAGCGTCCTGACCCTCGACATCAGCTGTAGGATCTTTTTCGGCATATCCAAGTTCTTGTGCAAGCTTCAGTGCGCAGGAGAAGTCCATTTTGTCATTATACATTTTTGTAAGTATAAAATTAGTTGTACCGTTCAGGATACCTGCAACCTCTGTAATTTCGTTAGCTGCAAGGCACTTATGAAGTGGTCTGATAATAGGAATTGCACCGCCAACGCTTGCCTCAAAGAAGAAATTGCAATTTTTTTCCTTAGCGATTGCAAGCAATATATCGCCTTTTTCTGCAACGAGTTCTTTATTTGATGTTGAAACGCTCTTACCTTTTTCAAGGCAAGCCTTAACGAAAGTGAATGCAGGTTCGAGACCGCCCATACATTCTGCAACAGCAGTGACCTCGTTGTCATTAAGGATAACATTAAAGTCCTTTGTAAACTTGTCAGCATATGAAAGCTGAGGAAACTCTCTCAGATCGAGGATATATTTAATATCCATTTCACATCCGGCTTTTTTCTCTATACTTTTCTTATTTTTATAAAAAAGTTCAACAACGCCTGAGCCTACTACACCGTGACCCAAAACAGCAAATTTTTTCATAATAACAACCTCCGTATTAAAATTATTCAGCGGACAGCATTTTTACTTCCACAACACCATCCAGTTCCTTCATAAGGTCAAGGGAGTAAATCTCATCCTCTGAATTGCCGGAAAATCTAAGTGATATATTGACAGCAGCTACGCCGTCAACAGGGATGCTTTGATTTACTGTAAGGATATTGGCTTTAAGGCTGTGCAGGTATACCAGAACGCTTGAAAGCACGCCCGGATTATCTTTTAAAAGAATGTAGAGATTAACAATTTGCCTTGTAAGCATTTCCTCATATGGAAAAACGCAATCCTTATACTTGTAATAAGCGCTTCTTGAAATACCTGTCTTCTTGCACGCAGATGCGCAGCTTTTTTCTTCTTTATGTGCCATTATTTTCTTTACTTCAAGAACTTTTTCAAACACTTCCGGAAGAACCTGTGAATCTACAACAATAAAATGCGGATTATTATTCATAAAAACACCTTTATCAGCAATGTTATGTTTTTAACAATGTATTCGACTCAAATCAGTCCGCCTGTGAAATACAATTGTACTTTAATAATATAACACTTTTCTCTGATTTTGTCAAGTAACATTTTATCCAAAAAAATACTAATATAGATTAAATCTTGATAAAATTGGCTTTAACAGGCAATTGTATGTGCAAAATCAGTGAAATAAAAAATAAAAATAGGCCTCTGAAAACCATATTTATTAAATGGCAATCAGAGGCGTCATTAAAAAATTGTTTAATTGCTTAGTGTTTCGTATTTTTGATGATATCTGAAGTTTTCAGTCATTTTTATTCATAATATGCTGAAGTGTACTGTACATAAGCTGTGGTTCAATAGGTTTTGAAAGGTGTGCATTCATTCCGGCGGCACGGGTTTTCTCGACGTCCTCATCGAAAGCGTTTGCGGTCATTGCAACAATTGGAATAGTTTTTGCATCAGGTCTGTCCCAATGACGTATATTAACAGTAGCCTGAAGACCGTCCATCATCGGCATACGAACGTCCATAAGTATTGCATCATAAGTTCCGGGTGGATTCTGAACAAATTTTTCCAGAACTTTAAGTCCGTTAGGAACTCTTTCCACTTCAAAATTCTTATCTTCCAGCAACGTTCTGGCGATTTCGGCGTTAAGATCATTATCCTCTGCAACGAGTATGCGTTTACCGGTAAAGTCGAATTTTATTTTAGGAATCTCTTGCGTTTTTTCTTCGCCGATAGCACGTTCAAATGCAGATATAAGATTTGAACGCAGCAAAGGCTTTGATATCATCATATTTGCTCCTGCTGCACGGGCTTCTGTTTCAATTGACTGCCAATCGTAAGCCGAAATTATTATAATAGTAACATCAGGGCCAACGATATTTCTGATTCTCTGTGTAGTTTCGATGCCGTCCATATCAGGCATTTTCCAGTCAATCATAATAAAGTCATAATATTTTTCATGATTAAACTTTTCACGGACACGGTCTATTGCCTCACGACCTGATGTAACCCATTCTCCGACCATGCCTATTTCATTCAGAATATTCTGTGTCTGTTCGCATATCATGAGGTCGTCATCAACTATCAACGTATGCATATTTTTAAGATTAACATTAAGCTTTGGCAGAGGTAAGATTTTTTCATCAATCAAAAGAGGAATATCTATGGTAAATTCGCTGCCTACGCCGACAATGCTGCGTACCGAAACATTTCCGCCCATAAGTCCTACCAGATTTTTTGTGATAGCAAGACCAAGTCCTGTACCTCCGAAAACTGTTGTTGTTGAAGTATCGACCTGTTCAAAGGCTTCAAAAATTCTTTTAAGGTTTGCTTCAGCGATTCCGCATCCTGTATCGCTTACGACGAATCTTATTTTTTCCTTCTTCTGTTCTCTTGATAGAACACTTATGTCAAGAGAAATTTTACCCTTGCAGGTAAATTTCACTGCATTGCCAAGAATGTTTACGAGTATCTGCTGAAGCTTCATTTCATCGCCGATATATGAGTCGCAGATTTCATTTGAAACGATACATTCATAATCCACACCTTTTGAGCGAATTTGCGGATAAATAATATTATTTATTCCGGAGATAAATTCAGGAAAAGGAAAACTTGCGTTTTTAAGCAGCATTTTTCCGCTTTCGATGCGTGACATATCAAGAATGTCGTTGATAAGTGACAGCAGATAGCGTGCTGACAAGCCTATTTTAGCTACACAGTCGGCAGCTTTTTCCGGGTTATTGATTGACTGAGCCGCTATTGTATCCATACCTATAATTGCGTTCAGAGGTGTTCTGATTTCGTGGCTCATTCGTGAAAGAAAGTTTGATTTTGCACTGCTTGCCTGATTTGCCGCCAACAATGCAGTTTCGAGTCTTTGTCGGCTTTCACGTTCCTGCTCGAAGATTCCTGTTACATCAGACAAAAGGAAAACGATTATGTCATTATGTCCGTCCAGATAAAAAATATCGTTTTTCATACGTCTGTGCGGATTTCCAGGAAGCTCCGATGCCGTGCTGCGTCTTCGGTTATACACCGTGTAAAATTTATTTTTTGCCAAAGCGTTTTTTATAGTTTCAGGTTCAAGACTGCATAAATATTCATCACAGTCCTGTTCCATAACAAATTCATTTGCGGATTCGGAAATTGCATCGCAGTATTTTTTTCCGCTAAGACTCAGAAGTTCGCGATCCGTTCCTGAAAACACGGTAAATACATCTGACCTCAGATCCCAGCAAGATACACACGCATAGTTCTTTTCTATAATATTCTTGATTAGAAGTTCTCTTGTCACATCTGTATCTATATCTTTTGTATAATAAAATGCAATCAGATCTCCGCTGTCCGGATCAAGAAGAATTTCAGCCGTTGTCATAACCCATCGTATTGTGTTATTAACATATCTTCTGTAACGTATTTCCGGGTTATACTGTCCTTCTTTGACAGCAGAACGCATAGGATTTCCGCTGCAGGTTGCAATAAAAAGCTCACGGTCTTTTGCATCGGGGATTCGTGATGCTGCTTTAAGGAGTACATCAAGTGTTTCTGGGTTTGTGCGGCTCAATGCCGGACAGATATGCAGTGCCTGGTTCATTATTTCAGGGCTTACTTCCGTTTTCAGCATTTGTTCATCTTTTGTCTGAACATCAGGGCGTGTCAATTTGGTAATGTTGAATGAAAATGTCTCAAATACACCGTTCTCAAGTATTTTCAATCGTACACGTTCCTGTCGCAGACGTTTTGCGGCGTTTATTTTTTTTGTAACATCTACGGAGTGTCCCTGAACACGTATAGTACGTCCGTTGCTGTCACGGACTGCCCTCATGGTTATTTTTTCCCATATAAACTTATTTCTATTTGAAAAGCGTACAGTGCATTTCGCCTCATCAGCACCATTATCTATTTCTGACACCATTTTTCTGTAAGCTTTTGCGTCTTCCAGTGACGCACTTGTATACTCAAGAAAATCATCAGGATAATTTTTCCATACTTTAGGAAGCTGCGAAAAACGTTCATTAAGCACAATATTCTCACAGCGTGAACTTCCGGGATAATATGTAAAAAACTGAAGATCGGCATTAAGGATTGATTCTTCAAGACTGTCACGGCTTTGTTCAAGTTTTTCCTCAATTTCTTTCTGTGTATCGAGGCTGCCATAAGCGGCATAGTAGTATTGAATGCCGTCATTTTTGTAAGCGGTACATAGTCTGACAGTAACCCAGTGAAGAATGCCGTCATTTCCTATCACACGATAATTAAAGCTCTCTGAGATTCCGTCGATGAATTTAATTCTGCCAAATTGTTTCATAAGTTCATTACGGTCATCATTATAAACATACTTCATAATATCAGAACCTATGAAGCTTTCTACAGGTACTTTCTTATGGTGATGAACTTCAAGGAAACCGTCGTTTGCAAAATCAATAAGGAATTCCTCATTCTGCTGATGCAGAATAGCAACTCCACAAGGGATTCTGCTGATAAGACCAATATGGTCCTCAATATTTCCCGCACGTTTCTGCGTTACCATCTCACTGGAAATATCACGGCTGATTCCGTAAAGACCAATGATATTACCATTATTATCATGAAGAGGGCGTTTCCATGTTCTTATCCAGCGTTGTTTTCCTTCCATATCAGGAAGGCGTTCTATAATACCGACGATTGGTTTTCCGCTTTCAAGAACTTTGCAGTCGTCTATATGATACTTATCAGCAAATTCTTTTGGAAAGATGTCAAAGTCAGTCTTTCCGACATATTCAGAAGCTGAAGAAAAGCCTACAGCTTTCACAAAAATTTCAGAGCCACCGCAATATACCAAATGTATATTTTTAACGAACATATAGTCAACGCTGTTTTTCATAATTTCACGGAGTGTATCATTTACGAGGACGCCATCTTCATTATCTTTCAACTCACTCATCTTCTTTTACGACTCCTTTTATTGATTGATGGAATTTAAAATAATATTCCCAGATTTTTTATATTCATTATAACAAAGTATGAATTAAATGTCAACCTATTTATACAATTATCTTCATTTTATTACTTTTATAGCAATCCGATAAAACCACAAATTTTGTGATAGCCAAAAATAAAAGCTGTTGCTATTATCTTAAAAATGTGATAAAATGTGCTTAGGACAATTTTATAAGGAGTGAATGCTACGTTTGATTTTCCAAGTGAAGTAAGCTTTATAATCAAAAGCCTTGAAGATTATGGCTTTGATACATATCTTGTCGGAGGCTGCGTCCGTGATATTCTCAGCGGTCGCACTGCGCATGATTATGACATTACAACAAATGCACGTCCAAATCAAATCATTGAAGCTTTCAAAAACTTCAATGTTATACCTACAGGCATAAAGCACGGCACAGTTACTGTGCTTATTGGCAACTTTTCGGCTGAAATCACTACGTTTCGCACTGACGGAAGCTACAGCGACTCCCGTCACCCGGACTCTGTCAGATTTTCAGACAGCATTTATGACGACCTCTCCCGCCGTGACTTTACAATAAATTCCATAGCTATGCCGCTTAATGGAAATATTATCGACCCTTTCTGCGGTCTGGACGATATAAAAAATAAAATACTCAGATGTACTGGAAACCCGCAAAAACGTTTTTCTGAGGACGCTCTGAGGATTCTACGGTGCATACGTTTTTCCTCCGAACTTGGATTTTCTGTTGAGCCGCAAACGTCAGACGCACTTGTGCAGCAATCAGAGCTTCTGCAATCCGTTTCGGCAGAACGCATTCATTCTGAACTTGACAGGCTGATTTGCGGTGAAAACTGTTTCGATGTCCTTATGAAGTACTACTGCATCATCGCACAATTTATTCCCGAAATTTCACCGTGTATCGGATTTGACCAGCACTCCCCTTACCATAAGTATAATGTTTGGGAGCATACTGTAAGAGCAGTAAATGCCGCACCACACGACAAAATCATACGCCTTGCGCTTCTCTTGCATGATATAGCAAAGCCTGTCACTTTCAAAGCCGACTCAAATGGTCGTGGCCATTTTAAGGGACACGCCGAAAAAGGAAGCCTTATGGCACACGATATTCTTAAACGCCTGAAATATGACAATTCTACCATATCAAATATCACATCACTGATTTTTTACCACAGCAGCAAAATTCACTCCGATTATGACATAAAGCATATGCTTTCACTGCTTGGTCAGAAACAATTTTTTCGGCTTATGGACGTTATGCACTCAGACAACTGTGCAAAACAGGATTTTGTCTTATCCGAAGCTGCTGAAATATTACAGCTTTCAGAAAGAGCTGATAAACTTATTGAAAATAACTGCTGTATATGCCTGTCTCAGCTTGACATAAACGGTTCAGATATCCTCTCGCTCGGTGCAAAACCAACATCTGTCGGAAAGATCCTGCATCAGCTGCTTGACCTTGTAATGTCAGACTGCCTTGAAAACCAAAAGCAATCACTATCCGATAAAGCTCAGCAAATTATATACGAAATTTAATTATGGGGGACTATATGAAACTCATCAACTATAAAAATGTCCTGAGCATCTTTACTTCTGTAATACTTTCCGCAAATATTTTATCACCGCCACTTTCTTCATTTTCTTCTGACATCAATTCAAAAACTCAGCCACAATATTCTGAAATCGCTGATTCAGAGTCGTTTTCGGTTCCAACATTCGGAAAAATTATGGGAGTACCATCAATTGAGCCAACCTATGATGAAAATTTGCAAACATACTCATTGAAAAATAAATCTGCTTCTTATCCTGCCGATTTTGACCTGCGAAATTCCGGCGTTGTCACATCTGTCAAAAATCAAGGAAAATACGGAACCTGTTGGGCTCATGCTTGTGCAAGCTGTGCTGAAACAAACCTCATTAAATATGACCCATCAATAAATATCTCTGAATGGCATACAGCTTACTATTGCTATAGCGGCGGCGACCAGATGGAATTTAAAAATGGCTCCGGTTCTGATGACCTTACAGCTTTATTCAACAAAGGCGGTACCTGTTTTTACGTCACAAACCTCTGGGCACAATGGATAGGCCCTGTTTACGAAAACAAACTGCCCTACCTTTCAGACTTTACTTCCGATTCGACACTTGTTGAAAAACTAAAGAATTCTTCTGACTATCACCTTGAAGATGCTTCCCTTTTCGACTACAAATCCGATGGCTCAGACCGTGATACGGTCAACCTTAAAATAAAAGAGTACCTAAGCCGTGGTCAGTCTATTGATGCTTCTTTCTACAGCGACAATTCCTATATTAATAACACAAATCACTGCTGTATGACCGACAAAACTCACGATGATGCTAATCACTCAATAACCATTACAGGTTGGAATGACAACTACCCTGCCGAAAATTTCAACGAAACCTGCCGTCCTAAAAATAACGGTGCATGGCTCGTCAAGAACAGCTGGGGCGACAATTGGCAGGATAATGGCTACTTCTGGCTTTCTTATGAAGACTCATCTCTTTGCGAATTTTCAACATTCGAGTTTGCACCATCTGACAATTTTGATACAAATTATCAGTACGATTCCTTTATGCCTGCAAGGTATATGTCAGCTTCCGATGAAACCGATTCACCGTCATATATTGCAAATGTATTTACAGCCTCTGATGAACAGATGATTGACGCTGTTTCAACATATTTTGTCGCTCCTCAAACGACATATGAGGTAACCATTTACACAGACCTTAAAGATAAATCCAACCCGTCCTCCGGCAAAGCCTCATCAGTTACAAAAGGTACTTCGGATATGACCGGATATTTCACTATTCATCTTGATAAAGGAGTGAAGGTGAAAAAAAATTCCGACTTTTCAGCCGTTGTGAAGCTTTACTGTGCAAAGGAAAAGTATATAATTCCTGTTGAAACAAACCTCTCTTTTATCGACAGAAATAATGGCTCAACCTATGAGGCATTCAGCGCTGCAACATATCAGCAAATACAAAAATACACCGCTAAAAACCAAAGCTTTTTCAGCGAGGACGGCAAAAGCTGGTCTGATACCTGTGATACATCTTTTACTTACTCTGACGATGAAAAAAATACCACGATTTCCAATATCGAAACTGCATACGGCTCAAAGGTTGCCGAAAAATATAAAAAGTACGCTGAAACCTGTGACCTTACAGTTACTATCGGAAATATTTCACTTAAAGCTTTCGGAAACAATGTAAACAAGGTTGATTTTTCGCACAGTCTGCCTGATATTCCTCTTGACGAATCTGTTGCACTCTCGTCAGAAAGCGGCTCAGCTATAAAGTATTCACTAAATGACGGAGATTTTACCGACTACTCTTCCCCTATAAAAATTACGTCTGATACAAAAATTACAGCTACCTGTGATGATAAAACGTTTTATACTAAATCATTTGAACCTGCTGCCGCTGAATTTGGCTCTCTGAGCTGCAAAACCGACGAAGGTCTTAAAGACGCTCAGCGAATTAACGCTCACAGCTACAAAATAACTGTTCCGGAAACCACGTCATCAATTCAGTTCTTTCCAATCTCTCAAGCGAAAGTAGCTTTCAACGACTCCGTCCTTGACTGCTATAAACTTTCAGAGCCTGTTTCTGTAGCCAACGGCTTAAATACCTTTAAATTTAAGCTGACTCAGGACAACAGGAATGATAACACTGTCACTCTTACTGTTATCCGAGGGGCTGTGCAAAGCCTCGGAGACGTTGACGGCAACAGCATTATTAACGCTATTGACGCCTCAATTATTCTCACAGCCTATTCTAAAATTTCTATAGGAAATGGTTCAGAGCTTACATCACAGCAATTGTCTTCGTATGATATCGACTCAAACAGTACCGTCAACGCTGTTGACGCATCTCTTGTTCTGAGCTACTATGCTTACGTTTCAAACGGCGGTACATCTGATTTTGAAGGATATATTAATGGCAAATCTGAATCCTGAGTGAAAAAAACTGCTGCGGTGCTTAAAAGCAACTGCGGCAGTCTTTTTGTATTCTATTGTATATAATTATGCAAAGTATTTGCCAAGAAGTTCATTCTTTAGCTCCCAAAGAGATTTTGACAGGTCAACGTAATATTCATGTGGATTTTCAAAACGTTTTACCTCGTCCCAGATAAGTGAAAGCTGTTGTTGGCAATAAGACTTGATTTTTTCAATTTCCGGCAGCTCGTATATACATTTTCCACTTCTGAAAATATGAACCTGCAATGGTTTTGCTGTAAAATCACTGAGAACTTTTTTCTTATATGTCTGCTCAGGATTGAAAATGGTATAAGGCTTTGAAATGTCAATTGTCTCATTTGCAAGAGTTATTACATCAGCAATAGCCATTCCTGTTTTGTTATCGAAAAGTCTCCACGGCTTTTTAAAACCAGGATTTGTAATTTTTCCAACATTCTCTGAAATCTTAATTCGCGGAGCAATTTTTCCGTTTTCTTCAACAGCAACGAGTTTATAAACTCCTCCGAAAACAGGCTCTGATTTTGATGTAACAAGGCGTTCACCTACCCCAAAGCTGTCAACCTTTGCACCCTGAACAATAAGGTCACGGATTATATATTCGTCCAAAGAATTGGACGCTACAATTTTAACGTAGTCAAGCCCCTCTGCATCAAGAATTTTTCTGATTTTCTTTGAAAGATATGCGATATCTCCGCTGTCAATACGAACTCCTGCGCCCTTATAGCCTTGTTTTTCAAGCTCTTTGAAAACTGTCACTGCATTTGGAAGCCCTGATCTCAAGACGTTATATGTATCTATAAGAAGAGTACAGCTATCAGGATAAATTTTTGCGTAAGCCCTAAAAGCTTCAAGCTCAGTATCAAAAAGCTGAATCCAACTGTGTGCCATAGTTCCAAGAGCCTTTACGGAGAAATCCCTGTCAGATATTGTGCAGGCAGTACCGCAACATCCGCCTATATAAGCGGCTCTTGCTCCATAAACCGCTCCATCATAGCCCTGAGCACGACGTGAACCAAATTCCATTACAGGACGTCCCTGAGCTGCCGTAACTATTCTGTTAGCTTTGGTTGCAATAAGGCTTTGATGATTTACAGTAAGAAGTATCATAGTTTCAACAAACTGTGCCTGAATTGCCGGACCTTTCACCGTTACAATAGGCTCACCAGGGAAAATTGGCGTTCCTTCCGGTACAGCCCAGACATCGCACTCAAATTTGAAATCAGACAGATATTCAAGGAACTTTTCACTGAAAATATTTTTGCTGCGAAGATAATCAATATCAGACTGTGTAAAGCTGAGATTTTTAAGATACTCAACTACCTGTTCCAGACCTGCCATAATTGCATATCCTGCATTGTCCGGAACCTTTCTGAAAAACATATCAAAATAAGCCGTAACATCTGATTTGCCGTTTTCAAAGAATCCGTTAGCCATTGTTATTTCGTAAAAATCCACGAGCATTGTAAGATTTCTGTTATCCATTATAAAATCTCCTTTACGATATCAATTCCGCTTGTTTTCATAAGGAACAAAGACGCTGTATTCATAAAATCGGCATCATGCAGACCTGCATTAAATGTTTCGACGGCATTTACAGGCACGAAAATTTTTGATGCTAAGTCAAGCTGGTCAAAATAAGTTTTAAGAGTAATGCAGAAATTATTGACGCATATATCCGTGCAGTCTCCGCAAACGATGAACGTATTTATTTTCGGATTATCATTCAGAAAAGTTCTGAAATCAGGTGCATGAAAACCGTTTGTAGAATTTTTTCTGATTAGCGTAAAATTGCAGATATTTTCTATTTCAGGAATAATCTGCGATTCATCTGAATCTTCTGTACAATGAGGAGGAAATGCTGAAAATTCGGCTGCTGAAGATTTGTGAGAATCAGCAAAGGCTGCAATTTTAATATTACGCTCAGAACATTTTTTCATAAGTGTACTGACAGGTGTTATGATACTGTTTATTCTGTCGCTTGAGAGTGCACCAAAATGTACAAAGCCGTTAATCATATCAACGATTATGAGAGCAGTTTCAGTGGCATTTAAAGATGAAAGCTCTATGACAGATGAGTCATCATAAAGTTCTTTTCTGATATTTTCGTATATAGTATATTCTTCGGAATTTTTGCATTTCATAAAATACCTCCATAAAAAACAAAAGAGCGGCATAATGCCACTCTCTTGCAAATTAAATCAAAGCTTTACGATTTCGCCCTCAAGGCTTCTTGGAGCTGCGATTGCATTTGATTCATCAGTATCAATGTGCATAGCACGGGCAAACTTATCAGAAACTCTGACAACAACGTCGCCGAGAATTGCTTTTCTGCCGTTAGTATCAACTTTAACCCAGACAATGTCCTTGTCCTTAACGTTAAGCTCAGCAGCATCAGCAGGAGTAAGGTGAATATGACGCTTAGCAACGATAACGCCCTCTGAAATTTCTATTTCGCCGCAAGGACCTATAACCTTGCAAGCACCTGAGCCCTTTACATCGCCTGATTCTCTGATAGGAGCGTCAATGCCGATAGAACGAGCATCTGTTGCAGAAAGCTCAACCTGAGTTGCAGCTCTTACAGGGCCGAGAATTGAAACTCCAGCGAGTTCTTTTTTAGGGCCTACGATAGTAACTCTTTCCTCACAAGCAAACTGACCTGGCTGAGAAAGGTCCTTTTTCTTTGTAAGCTGATGACCTTTTCCGAAAAGTATTTCAAGGTCTTTGTCAGTAACGTGGATGTGTCTTGCTGATGTTTCGATAATAAATTTGTTTGACATTATAAAATTCCTCCAAAGATAAAACTTAATTGCTCTCTGAGATTCTGATATTTTAACAGATCTGATACTCTCAGAGATTCATGCTACCATTTTATTTTACTACTTTTGCCTCAAAACGTCAATAGCTTTTTGCTGTTTCTAAAAAAATATTCATAAAGCAGCAGCAGGGCATTTAAAAATGCCCTGCTGATGAATCATTGAGGAAGGATATCTATAATTGCAATTTCAGGGCGATTATTGAGTCTTGCCGGATAAGGGTGATTACCAAGACCGGACGTTATAAACATTGTACCGCCGCTGTAGTCAAAGAATCCCTTGTCATAGACATCATCACGCTTGCCTGAAATTTCCGGCAGCCACTGTTTTGTATCGTTATAATATACAGGGCCTTTTGCAAACGGCAGTTGAATTATTCCGCCGTGGGTATCGCCACAGATAGTAAGGTCAGCACCAAATTCAGCGTACTTATCATAGGTTGGTATATGAGCCATAAGTATATTAAAATAGCTGTCAGAAAGTGTAAATTCATTTCTTAAATCAAATGTTGGTGAAAAGTAAACGTTGTCTATGCCATATATCTGTATATTATTACCGTTGACATTTATAGCTTCATTTTTGTAATCCATAACATGAATTTTTGCAGCACGAAGCTCATCAAGGTAGATATCGGACGTATCATGGTCACCTGGAACAAAATATACAGGGCTGCCAAGCTTTACTGCGTCTGACATAAGCTTTACAGCTCTTTCAACCTCACTGCTTGTGCTGCTGCGTGAATACATATCACCAAGAAAGAACACTATATCAGGATCAGATTTTTTTAGCTTTGAAAGAATTTTTTCAGGCTTTGGATTATATTTTCCAGCATGGAAATCGCTCATAACTGCTATCCTTACCTGTGATGTTATCTTCGTTGAATGAATCTCATTGTAATTGAGCTTCACAGTAAAGTTATTAAACCACCAAACAATAAAAATAATTGCAATAAACAGAAAAAATCGTTTTATTTTCTTATGCTTTCTTACATTTTTGTTATGAGCAGCTGTATTCTGTGTTTCAGCCATTTCTTTCCCCTTAATTTTCTATAATGTGTACATCAAGCTGATTGTACGGAATTTCAATATTATGGCTATCAAACTCTTTTTTAACGGCTTCTGACATCTGATAAGACGCCTCAAAATAGTTCTCATTTTTTACCCATACTTTAACTATTATTTCAAGTGAACTTTCCTTATGTGCTCCAAGACGTATAAGCGGCTCAGGCTCATCAAGTACAAGCTCGGAATCAGCTGCTATTTTTGAAATTATCATTTTTGCCGTTTCAAAATCATTGTTATAGCTTATATCATATGACATATCAAGTCTTCGTGTCGGAAGGTCTGTGTAGTTGATTATTTTTGCATTTGACACCTTACCGTTAGGTATAAGTACAGTTTTGTTATCCGCTGTAATTATTTTTGTGTACAATATGGTAATTGACTCAACAACTCCTATTGAGCCCTCGGTTTCTATTGTATCGCCAGATTTAAAAGGCTTTGCAAAAAGTATTATAAATCCGCCAGCAAGATTTGAAAGACTGTTCTGCATCGCAAGGCTGATCGCAAGTCCTGCTGCACCTATTACCGCTATTATCGAGGACATCGGTACATTCAGAAGTGTAAGACATATTACTATTATCAGCGTATAGAGTATTACCTTTATAAGCGAAACGAGAAAACTTGTTGCTGCATTGTCAATATTCGACTTTGACATAAACCTGTGTATAATCTTTATCAGTACCTTTGAAAGTACTATACCAAGTGCAAAAATTACAATTGCAAATATCACTGTCGGCAGTACTGCTTTAAACTTTTCGCCAAAATTGCTTAGAAGTCCCGATGCCTTTTCAACCTGATCAATTACATCGGTTTGCGGTTGTGTAGCCGTTTCTGTTGTTACGGCAGTTGTTATCATAATATCACGCTCCAAATAAATCAGAATAATACAATTATAACAGAAACACAAAATTTGTCAATGAACTTCTTATTAATATAAAGCGATTCTGCATAACCGCAGACGGCTGTTCACCGCCTTTCAGGCGGTGAACACAGGGACTTGAGCCGAATAATATTATTGTGCATATTGAAAAATCAATTTTCGGCTCAAGCCCCCGCTTGCGTACGCAAGCCGTCTGCGGCATAAATTTGCTTCTTGAATTTTTTGAAAAAATTAAAAAAACTATTGTAATCTGAAAACTTTTGTGCTATTATAATGTTGTATTGTATCCCTTTGGGAATAATAACAAGGAGGAATCTTTATGGCAAATACTCACAGCAATCAGTTTTTTAACGTCAAAAACCTCGTTACCCTTGCACTTCTCAGTGCTTTGTTGGTAATAATGGCATTCACTCCGCTGGGTTACCTTAATATAGGAGCTTTGGCAATTACTTTTAATGCCATTCCTGTTGCTATTGGTGCAATAGCTTTGGGATGGAAAGGCGGTGCTGTTCTCGGTGCTGTTTTTGGATTGACCAGTTTCTCTCAGTGCTTCGGTTCAAGTCCTCTCGGAACTCTGCTTTTCAGCATAAGTCCAACTATGACGTTCGCTCAGTGCGTTCTTCCCCGTGTCTTAATGGGAATATGCGTTGGTCTTATCTTCTCGGCTCTCTCAAAAACAAAGCTCAAAAAAGAATTCAGTTTCGCTGTTTCAGGTTTCTTTGCAGCTTTTCTTAACACTGTTTTCTATATGTCCTCACTTATGATACTTTTCTCGGATTCAGATTTTATTCAGGATAAATGGCAAAGTATCGCTCCGGGTAAAAATGTCGTACTTTTCGTAGCAGCTTTCGTTGGCACCAATGCTATCGTTGAAGCTGTTTCAGCTACTGTAATTACACTCGGTGTCGCCGCTGCACTTTACCACGCAAGGCTCATAAAATCTGTCAAATCTGCTGCCTGAACTTAATTATCAAACTAAATACAATACACCTGCACAGGCTTTACGTCTGTGCAGTTCTTTTTTAGCCAGTTCTCACTATTTTCAACTGCGATTGACAAAACATAAAAATTGGTCTATAATTAATTATTGGGTATCTCTAAAAACTCGTTTGATTAAGGAAAAATCAGATAGGTGCGGCAGCTGCAAGGAAACCTTCCGAAAGCGTGCTGCGCACTATGAGGGAGATTGACGCAGTAGATGCAGTGCATAGCTGTTTTTTCTCAAAAGGTGTTTTTAGAAATACCCTATTGACAACAGAATTAAAATTTTCTTTCGTAATATTTTCAGAGGTGTTTATAATGTATTCAGAAAACTATAGTGAGTATGAAATAATTGATGCTCACGCTCACATATTTCCACATAAAATCGCTGATGCGGCAACTGTTAACATCGGCAACTTCTACGACTTACCAATGCACAGCAGTGGCAGTAGCGAACGTCTTGTCGAACATGGTAATGAAGTCGGCGTGAAAATGTACCTTGTTTGTTCAACTGCTACGTCTCCACATCAGGTGAATGCCATAAATAAATTTATCGCAAAAGAATGTGAAAAATATCCTTCTTTCTTTGGACTCGGTACGCTTCACCCGGATTCTGATAAAATTGACGATGAACTCGCTGATATTAAAAATTTCGGACTCCACGGAATTAAAATTCACCCAGATTTTCAAAAATTTGCTATGGATTCCAAACAAGCTTATAAAATCTACGAGAGAATTGAAGGCGACCTTCCAATACTTATCCATTGCGGTGACAGCAGATATAAATTTTCATCACCAAAAATGGTTGCAACTATTCACCGTGACTTTCCAAAAATGAAAATAATCGCTGCTCATTTCGGCGGATACAGCCAATGGGACGAAGCTGCTCAATATGTTGCCGGTCTTGATAATGTCCGTGTAGATACAAGCAGTTCAACAAAATTTCTCGGTAAACAGAAAACTAAAAAAATGATCGAAACTTACGGCATCGAAAACTGCTTTTTCGGTTCTGACTTTCCAATGTGGGACCAGAAATCTGAACTTGACCGCCTATTTGAACTCAATCTCACTCATGAGCAATATCAGAAAATCTTCGCTGAAAATTTCAAAAGCTTCTTTAATATACATAAGGTGAAATAAATGGACTACAAAAAAAACGGCAACGATATAATCTTAAAACAACCTGATTTCGACCTCGACCAAACCCTTGACTGCGGTCAGGCTTTCAGATGGAAAAAAATTCCAACCGAAAATGTTACAACCTATGAAGGCTTCTTTCTCAACCGTAAACTTCTGATTTCTCAGGATAATTCGGCTATAACTTTTCACAATACTTCAGAAGATGATTTTCTGAACATCTGGTCTGATTACTTTGACCTCAATACCGACTACTCAAGCCTTAAACACATTTTCTCTCAGGACGAAACGCTTAACAAAGCCTGTAACTTTGCAGGCGGTATACGCCTTCTAAAACAGGATTTCTGGGAAGCCCTATGCTCATTCATTATTTCCCAGAATAATAATATTCCCCGCATCAAAGGCATAATCGATAGAATGTGCAGTCACTATGACTGTTTTCCAACAGCTCAGATGCTCGCCAACGAAACTGTCGAAACTCTTGAATTTCTCAGAAGCGGCTTCAGAGCTAAATATATCATCGATGCCGCACAAAAAGTCGCTTCAGGTCTTATAACAGAAAATGCAATTAGAAATATGGATATTTCTCAGGCAAGAACGGTTCTCAAATCAATTAAAGGTGTCGGTCCAAAAGTCGCTGAATGCGTTCTCTTATACGGTCTATACCGCACTGAAGCCTTTCCTGTTGACGTTTGGATAAAACGTGTTCTCGAAAAATATTATCCCTGCGGTTTCCCGGAATTCGCCTCACAATATGCCGGCATCGCACAGCAATACCTTTTTCATTACATAAGATTTGCAGACGAAGTCTGAATTCACAACTTTTCAAACGTTTGTATATAACTTCATAATGCTGCCAATAATCATTTCGTAAATACATTACGTTATGGAGGACTTCTATGATAAAAGGTGTAAACAAACGTATTATCGAAATTAACAGACCTCAAAGCATCTATTTCGAAAGAGCCGTTTTCTATCTTAAACCAAATGTTTCTCAACTTCCTCAAAATATCGCCGAATCTGAAGCCAAACGATTTATCAGCTTTATGCAGCTCGACACATACAGCCACAATAAGATGTCACCTAAACATATAGCTATTATTATCGCTGCAATAAGTCTCGCTATCGGCATTATATGCCTCATTTTACTCGCTTTTTAACTTTTTTCTGTAGTCTCGGGAGTGTCATCTTAATGGTGACACTCCCAAAGCTTTTTATTTGCATCCTGAATTGTCACATTCTCACATTGCAAAAATATCTTTTACTTTGCAACACAAAGACTCACGCTTTTCCTACACTCAAAAGCCTGAACACTTTTGCTCCGCCTGAATATAATAGGATATGCAGGTGATAATTATTCCTGCAATTTGCAACAGGAGGTATGATATGAATTTCAATCTTCTTGATTCTTCGGAAAATATCACTCTCAAAAGTGATTCAATAAATTCATCTGTGTCCCCATACACAGCAAAACGTTCGGAATTCCCAGAATATACTCCAATAGGTATGGCCTATGTTCCATTCCAAACTTGGTCTGACGTTTACGACGCCGACGAAGCTTTCAAAAACGGTACCCTCTTCCCTGACCTCAATCTGAAATTTAAAAGAGGTGCTAAAAATAATGAATGAACATGACCTTCTTATCAAAATTCAAAAATACTCACTAGCTCTCCATGAACTCGTTCTTTACCTCGACACCCACCCTCAATGCCCGATGGCTTTGGCTCTCTTCGATAAATATAAAATGCTTAAATCTGACGCCGAAAATGAATACGTCAACAGCTTTGGCCCTATCTGCGCCGAACAATCTTCCAATTCCGATCATTGGGACTGGATCGACGGCTCATGGCCTTGGGAAAGGAGCTAACTTATGTGGAATTATGAGAAAAAACTTCAATTTCCAGTTAAAATCAAGAATTCTGACCCCCGTATGGCTAAGCTTATTATTGCACAGCTTGGCGGTTCAGATGGTGAACTTGGTGCAGCATTGAGGTATCTGAATCAACGTTATGCGATGCCGTATGACTCGGTAAAGGGAGTTCTTACCGACATAGGTACTGAGGAGCTTGCTCATATCGAGATGATATCAGCAATATTATACCAGCTTACGAGGGACATGAGCATAGAGGAAATTAAAAACGGAGGATTTGATGCTTACTTTGTTGAGCATACAACAGGAATTTACCCTGCATCGCCTACCGGAGTTCCATTTACGGCAGCATATCTTCAAAGCAAAGGCGATACAATAACCGATCTCACAGAAGATATGGCAGCCGAACAGAAAGCAAGGACAACTTATGACAATATTCTCAGATTCGCCGACGACCCTGACGTACGTGAGCCTATAAAGTTTCTCAGAGAACGTGAAATTGTACACTTCCAACGTTTTGGTGAACCAAAGCGGAAACCTTCAAACAGATATACATAGAATGACACAGATACAAATAAAATTCTTGAACAGGCAATACTATATGAATGACAGAGAGAAACTGTTCTTTTTTCTTGCTGGTTTGGCGAAGAAACAACGGAACTGCGTTGATTCAAGTTGCTGTGCCAGTCAAATCAATATTTGCATACAGATATTTTTTATATTTTCTGGTTGCTTGTGAAAATAAATCTTGACCTTGGTGGAAAACTGCTGTAAAATAAGGATTATAGAATAGAATTTTGAAATGCTGAGATGGATTGAAACCGGTTTTCCATATTGGTATTAGTTGCTTTTACAATTGCTTTGCCGAGTTTAGAATGAGGCTTGTAGATGCACTTAGATGGGTGTTCGCCGGTCAGGAGTAGGTTTGCTGCCACACCAACAGAGTAAATGTCAGAACGCTCATCTGTAATGGCAAAGCCAAACTGTTCTGGCGGTGCAAAGCGAACGGTACCTAATGTGTTTTCTGTTGTGGCATCGTTTGAAAATGCCTTTGCAATATCAAAGTCAATGATTTTTAAGGTACCTGTATGGTCGAGCATAAGGTTGCTCAGCGTGATATCCCTGTGGATAATACCAATGGAGTGCAGTGCATGAAGTCCATCACACAATTGTAATAGTATACGCTTCACTCCTAGCGGTTTCATGATTCCAACTTGTGACAGGGGAATCCCATCAATAAATTCACAGAAAACCATTGTAGTTTGCTTGCTTTGTATGACATCATAAACCTGCATAATATTATGATGCGAAATCTGCTGTAAGCGTTGATATACAGTTAAATTGGCAGGATTTTGGAGCGTTAATACGGCAAGACTTTTGTCCAGCGTTTTGTGCCGATATACTGTAAGCTCAGTGGTGTCTGTTTTGCACAGTACCTTGATAAACTGGTATTCTGTTTTTAATATGTCCTGTGGCAACTCCATGTGCAACATCCTTTCAGCATGAATCCAAACACAATTAAGGGCACCTCTAAAAACCTGTTTTTTGCAGATTTCATAGTCAAAAGATCCCGAAATCACGTCATTAATTTTTGACAAACTGAGGTTTTTAGAGGTGTCCTTAATAGAAAAGAGAAAGTATAGATGAAAACAACGGATGATTTATTAAAGGCGCTGTCTGATACGGCTGATATAAAGAACTACATAAATGAAAACGCACAAAGCATGTGTGATGGTTCCATTGCAGACTATTTGCAGGACTTGCTGGCAAAAAAGCAAATTACCAAGTCGGCTGCTATCAAAAAAGCGGAGCTGTCTGAAACCTATGCATACCAGATTTTTTCCGGAACCAGAGATAACCCATCCCGCAACTGGGTCATCTCCATTGCGTTTGGTATGGGGCTGAATCTGAAGGAAACACAGCAGATGCTGAAAGCGCTTGGACTGACCTTTTTGTATGCGAAACACAAACGGGATTGCATTCTTATGTTTGCAATCAACCATCAGCTCAGCGTTCCAGAAACCAATGAGCTGCTATATGAAAATAATGAGGAAACCCTTTAACGCAGGGCTCCTGTCAAGACTACTGTTTTGGTGCCGTTATCCTCTTTTTGCACAGTGACCGTATATACAGCGGCTTGGCTGCTGAAAGTGCCCTCTGTTTCAAAATTGTTTAGCATCGTTCTGATGTTGCCACGCAAATCAGAGCCAACAGAAGTGCTTAATAAAACCGAAGAAAACAGATTGAGCTGATCCGGCACATAATTACCCATGCTATAGCTTGCATAGTCACTTGTCTGCTCAATCTTCATGGTAAAGGTGGTATAGCCTGTATCACTGCTGACTGTGCAAAAAAGCGGCGAGCCGGATGCGCTTGCAGAAAATGTACAGCTATTTTCATAAAAAGAAAATGTTGTAGTATCAACATTACTGCCGCCCCAGCCCGAAACGCCAGTTCTTACCTTGTCCTCAAAATTCTCCGTTATTACAGGTTCAGCAGTATTGACAACCGTTTGTGTGCTGGTTGTTGGTGCTGCTGTTGTGATTTGTGCGGGAGGATTGGTTGCCGGTGTGACAGTTTCTTGCGTAGAAAGGATAGTTTCTGTGCTGTCCTTGGCGGATGTTTTCTCTGTCTGAACTGATGATGCATTGCTTTCAGATATGTTTGTAGTGATAGTCACAGATGCAGTAGTTGTGTTTTCTTTTGTCAATAGTGCATCCGTTACGCATGTAGTAACAAGGCTGTTGGTAATTTCAGAACTTTCGCTGTCCATGCCTTGCGGCAGCTCTTGCTTTGCTTTGTTGTTATGTAGTAGCAGAAACATGATTGTGCCAGTCAGCAAAAGCAAAATGCAAATTGCGATTAGAAAAAGCTGTTTTTTGCTATACGTTTGCTTTTGTTTGATTTCCAGTACGCCGTCTGTGCGCTCCATGCAGTGCAGACAAAACTGCATTTCAACCGGAATCTCCTCGCCGCACTTCGGGCATTTCTTTGTGTCCACGCACTCACCACCATTTGTTGTAATAGGTCTATTATACAACATTTGGGGCGAGAATGCAAGAAAAAGCACCACCGGAGAGGTGGTGCTTAGATGAATTGTCTCAAAAATTAATATTAATCTTTTTTGAAAAGGTCGTTTAACGACTTGCCGGTTGATTCTGATTCAGGATAAGTGCCGACAACGGTGGTATCCCAATCATCAGCACACCAAACTGCTGTACATGTGCCATTTTTAACAAGAGCCACATATTCATAATCGTTAATATCCGAGCAATAACTTTCAACTTTTTCTGCAAATTTTTCCAAATCAACAGATGAATCAATAACATTACTTTCTTCTCTTGATGTATAAATCATGGTATCAATATAATAACCTTCTTCATCCATTTCAGTAAGTGCACTATTAATAGCATTGCATATGGAATTAGCTTCATAATTAACATTGCTCTGCTTACCGTCAATTAAAAGTTGGCTAAGTGCTTCAGAGAAATCCTCTATATAAATTTCGGAATTCTTTTTATCAGTTATTTCATAATCAAATTTTCCACCTAACATATCATCTAATTCACTTGCACTCTCTTTACATTCATCGAGAAATTCGTCATAATCTTCTTCAAGCGATTCATCTTCATAATATTTTTTTGCAGCCGTTTTATCAATATCCCAAGATATTTTGATAACACCATTTTCAACAACTTCATATTCACCAACGCATAAATTAATCTCATCTTCTGCTAAATCTCCAGTGAATTTAATTTCTCCATCTGAAAAATTAACACCATTATACACTTCATTTCCATCCTTATCACAAACTGTCCACTTACCATCAAATTTGTCTGTGCATCCTGTTAGTAGTAAAATCGCTGTGCTAGCCACTAATAAAAGCGTAAATCCCTTTTTCATAAACTTTTACCCCATTTCTTATTTTTCATTCTTTCTTGCTTGCAGCTCTGCAAGTCTAGCCATAGTTCTGTTGCTTTGCACGATACGAGCCAATGACGCAATCAGCAGTGCCAGTACATGATAAACACAGTACTCAACAAAAGCGTAAATTAAGTATGTAAATAGATTTGTAAAGAACAAAGCTGGAGAGAAGTCATCGCTGTAATATGCTTCCATAGAATAGGAAGCCGCATGATACACGCTTGTTGTAGAGCTTGCAAATGATAAAAGATTCCCACCAAAAATAATGATAACAAGAAGAATTTTTCCGAACACCTCAAGTCTGGATGCCCATTTTCAAAGGTTTACTGTTACCTTATCTTGGTTGGTGCAGTCCTCAATACTGGTTGGCGCATCCTCCACTGCGCAGTCATCGAACATTGTTTTTGTTTTTTTAAGTGTCATTCAATTACATCCTTTCTGTGCATTTGCACATTTTATTATCAATACTATACCACATATTTTACTATATGTCAAGTTTATTTCTATTAGTATATTCTAAAAATACAGGAAATCATGTATAATAAGAATCTAAGGTGGTGAAATGATGCGAACAGTAAACTATGCGCTCGTGGGCAGCAAAGTCAAAGCGAAGCGCTTAAAGCTTGGCATTACGCAGGAAAAGCTTGCGGAATTGTGCTTGATTTCCGTCAGCTATGTGGCGCATATTGAGCGTGGGACGCGCAATCTTTCCCTGGATACGGCTGTGCGCATTGCAAGCGCCTTGAACATGAGCCTTGACTACTTGCTGCTGGATGAGCTGCATACCTCAAACCGCATTCTTGATAGCCTTGGTACAGAACTGGAGCGGTGCAGCGAGCCGCAAATTGAGAAGTTTTTACAGCTCTCCAGGGTGCTGCTTGAGAACATAGATAAATTATAACTCCTTGTGTTTTATTATAGCACAGGGAGTTTTCTTTGTCCTGTGCTGTCAGCACAGTTTGGGGTAAAAAGCTGGATTTTATTGTAGTATATACGGTTGTCTGCTTTTTTCGTATATTATTATGTATGATAGTTGACTTTTACGCCAAAATGCTGTATAATATTGGTAATAGCAAGACGGTGGTGATGTATAATCAAAACCTATGGATATATACGAGTTTCCACAGAAACGCAAGCAGACAAGGGCTATGGACTTGAAACGCAGAAGTGTGCCATTCAAAGCTATTGCACAGCAAATGGAATTGAACTGCTTGATGTGCTGGCTGATGAGGGGATTTCTGGTGCAATCGGCAATCAAGATGATGTTAGCAATCGTCCGGGTATTGTAGCGTTGCTTTCATTGCTCCATGAGGTTGATGCTGTAATTGTTATGAATACCAGTAGATTATGGCGTGATGAGCAGGCTAAGGTGTTCATTACAAGAGAGATCAGAAAAATGCATGGTGAAATTATTAGTATTGAGCAGCCACGCTACAGTCTATATACTAAAGACCCACAGGATTTTTTGTATAACTCAATGATGGAAATGCTTGATACTTATGAGAGAATGTGTATTAGTATTAAGCTAGCGCAGGGTCGTGCCACAAAAGCACATAAAGGGGATAAGCCTACTGGGGTTACACCGTATGGTTATCAATACTCAGCGGATAAAAAGCACATTGTTATTAATCAGCAGGAAGCTGCCGTTGTTAGACGGATTTTTACTATGGCGCAAACAGGCAACAGTATGCAAAAAATAGCGGATTACTTGAACGCAGACACTTTGCATACACGCAGAAACAATCGCTGGACAAAGGCAACATTACAAAAAATATTGCACAATGATTTTTATGTTGGAACGCTTACCTATCAAAAAAGAAAATGGGTGGGTAATCATACCTTGTGTTTGTCAAGTAAAAAGTGCATAAAAGGGGCTCGAAAAAGTACATAGCCCGTTTCAGCAGTAATTGTTGCATAACGAATGGTATGTGAAGCTCTTTCTATGCATTTTTGGAGTCCCTTTTGAA
>JALCDN010000019.1 GCA_022641595.1 Ruminococcus sp.
TTTAGTTGGGGTAACATCATTTTTATCCGTTCTTCCATAATACTTTTACCTCACTTTTTACTTGATAAAAATATTATAACATATTTTGCTTAGATAGTCATGTTATTATTTCATAAGTCCTTACTCAACTACCGCTCAGGGTGCTGAACTGCCTGCTTCAAGCGTCACGGAAAGCTCTTCGGCTGTAACTCTCTCAAAGTACGGCAGAATCGTCAACGCTTCATATGAATCAGTAAGACTTCAGAAACTCGACGTTTTTGCCGTTATGCTCTCTGGTATCGGCGTAAAGCTCGCTAACTCCGTCATCGCAAACGCTGTTTCCGTTCTGCTTTCCGGTGCTGTTCCAACTTCTGCCGCTTCGCTCTCTTATTCTGCTATTACCTCGCTTTACGGTCAGTTCCGTGACTTCGATATGAACGCTCTTATCGTTTCACCGGCTGTTGCTGCTCAGATTCTTGCTATGACTCAGATGCTTGAAGTAAAGGCTGACGGTATGGGCAGAATCGCTCTCCCTTTCGGGGCTCAGCTCGTTAAAACTCCTCAAATCGCTGACGATACGCTCGTTGGCATCGACAAAGACTTCGCTCTCGAATTTATTTCAAGCTCAGACATTATAATGGAAACTGACAAGCTCATCAACCGTCAGCTCGATTCTATCTCCATTTCCATTAACTGCGGTTTCAGAAAACTCACTCCTGATGCCGTTAAGGTTCTTAAAATTACTGCCTGATTCCTGTTTTCACCCATTTTCACTCGTTTTTATGCGGTACGTCTGCCTTATGCTGATGTACCGCATTTCTATAATTAGAGCCCTATAAAACTCTTTCTTTCGGAGGCTATTTTTATTATGGATATTTCTTCTCAACTCGAAAAAATCAACGCATACTCCAGAAAAACTCTCTGCGCTGAGGACGTCTTTATCTTCGACGTTATTCTCTGCGACAACGAAATCGACCGTGACCTCGAACGCTTCTCTCATGATGCACTGATTACACTTAGCTCCTTGTTTATCGGCAAAACAGGCATCTCCGACCACAACCCCTCTGCTCAGAACCAGCTCGCCCGTATTTTCGACACACAGCTCGTTTCCGACCCATCTAAAATTACCTCGTGGGGTCAGCCCTACGAATACCTCAAGGCTTGCGTATATATGGTCAGAACTGACTCAAACTCTGACATTATCGCCAACATCGAGGGCGGCATTAACAAGGAAGTAAGCATATCCTGCTCTGTTTCTTCAAAATCCTGCTCAATTTGCGGTACCGACAAAAATAAGTCCTCATGCTCTCATATGTGCGGCAAAAAATACTCGGGCAAGCTCTGCCACACAGTCCTTGACGATGTATCGGACGCTTACGAATGGAGCTTCGTTGCCGTTCCGGCTCAGATTAATGCAGGCGTTACAAAGCATTTCTCAGAATCAGCTTTTCACTCTGCTCCAACTCTCATTTCATCAGACCTTCTGCAAAAAGCCAACGACTCTATTAAACACGACATTATCCGCCTTGCTTTTATCTCAGGCGGCGAACCCTGTGCTGCTTCTGCCGCTTCGGCTGTCTCTTTTATGGACACTGAGGCTCTGATAAGCTTTAAGGAAACCCTCTCTAAAAACCCTTCCGTTTCTTCTCAGCTCTTTAAACCGCAAAATTCCGATTCTCTCGACTCTTTCAGAATTTCACAAGAATAACAGTTTCACCATACTTTATCCATTAGGAGGACTTTTATGAACTTTGATTCCGTTAAATCCCTGTTTACCCTCTTTTCAGGCGAAACAGACTGTGAAAGCTTTATGCCGCTTATCAACCTCGCCGTATCTCAGACTTCTTCTATGCTTTCAAGCTCGGCTGACCCTTGCGACCCTCGGCTCGACTTTCTCAGCGCTGCTATCGCCAATTTCAGACTCGCTCAGATAAATGCCGCCCGTGACCGCTCTCTTAACACTCTCAACGGCAAAATGCTTTCGGTTTCAGCTTCGGGCGACTGCGTTCTTAAATTCGCCGAAAGTCTCCTTATGAGCTATATGCAGCTCTGCTCTGCTCTTATCACTTCCTCAGACTTTGCTTTCTTATCTTGCTTTTAATGCTTGTTCTATCAGGTCGCTTTACTTCGCTTTCACCACTGCTTCTTACTGAAAGGACTACTATCTATGACTGATTCTATCGTTTCTTCTTTTATTTCTCTGCTCAAAGATTCCGGTCTTAAAAACGTTTTCTCTTCTTTCGACAACATTCCCTCAGCTTCAAAAGCTCCGGGCATCGTTACGGTTATAGGCATAAGCTCACTTTCCTCGTCTTCTCCTATTTACGATGCGTCATCTGTTTACTGCCCTTTTAATGCTAAGATTTCTGTCACTCTCGCCGCTCCTCCATACGCTTGTGCCGACTCGCTATACAATTTCTTCGATTCATCAGTTTTCCCGATTATTGCCACATCTTCACTATACAACGGCATTTCTCAGCTTAATATCCATCAGAACCAAAATCTGTGCCGCCTCGTTCTCGAATGTACTTTCGACTGCTCCGGCATATTCATTTCAAAAAGGAGCTGATTTAACATAAGTACCATAATTTCAGGCTCAAAACACTCCGTCCCCGTTACTGTCGGCGGATTTACACTCTTTACCGAAAAGCTTCACATCCTTTCAAGCTGCTCTGTTAAAGAACAAGGTACGGTTTCCTCAGGCTGCGTTATTACCTCAGCTTTCCCTGTCGGCTCTCGCATTACCTTATACGGCAGAGCTTTTTCACGAGACTCTCTGCCTTTCGCTGTTTATGCCGACACTCTCATCAAATCAGGCTCGCTGCTTTCAGTTTCTTACAAAAATCTCTCTTTCTCCCAATGCCGCCTCATCTCTTTTGAACAAACAGACTCTAATGACGATTTCGCCTGCGTCTGCCTTACACTTCTCTGCTCAGCTCCATTCCAGGAGGTGTCAAATTAACTATATGAACGCTCACCTTTATTTCATTAACTCAGACGGCTCTATGTTCTTTGAATACAATATTCTCTCTTTCTCTTTCCACAAGGACGCTTATTTACCTTACTCCTCCCTTTCAGCTTCTATAGTTCCATCAAACTCAGACTTTTCCTCAGTCTGCGAAATTAAGCTCTTTATCGGGGCTTTCCTCGTTCACCACGGTCTTGTTGACACACTTGATTTCTCACGCTCAGGCGGCTCGGCAAAATGCTCTCTTTCCTCAAAAGGCTTCACTTCTCTGCTTTGCTCAAATCAGCTTCAGCCGGGACTTAAATCTTCGGTCTCACTTAACTCACTTATGGACAGCTTCTACTCCCTGCCTTATGTCACTCACGAAGATAACTCCGACTCAAGCAACTACATCTATGTCAAAAACGGCTCAGCTATGTGGGACGGTGTTGCTAACCTCTCTTTTAAACTATACGGCTCCTATCCTTTCATAAGAGGTACTAACTGCGTCAGAATTACTCCTCCGGCTTCTCCGTCTTCTTTCTCTTTCTCAGACTCTCAGCTTCTTAAATCAGGCTCCTCTCTGGACTTTCGTCACCTTATAAGCAACTTCCATATGGCTGACATCAACGGCAATTACGGTCAGTACGACCTTCAGGACGACAGCGTTGTCAACCGCAAAATCGTTCGCCACCTATGCTTTGACCTCGACAAACAATTCCTGAGTGACCCTCCTTCCGCTCTGACTTTCAGAGATAAATTCTCCTCTCGTGCCTCTCGCTCTCTCTTTTGCACTCGCACTGACTTCGGCGGCGAAGACCTTTTCGACCGCTTCTCTTTCGGCTCGCACTCAAACCTCCCTATTCACTCAATCTCCGCTTTCGGCTCATCAAACGGCATCTTTACTACCATTTCTTCTTTCTCCGACGGCTTTAACCCCTCCTGACATTTTTTCCGCTTTTTGCCTCCGTTTAGAATTTTATATCAGCTACATCTTGTATTATTCGTTTTTATATGCTATAATGTTTCTTATACTTTTATTTTCGGAGGCTTTTATGGATACTCAAAATTCTATCACTCTCGACAGATCTACTTACAAAAAAATTAAGGCTATGGACAGAAAACAAATGGAGATTTGCCTCTCTAATATCTATAAATCAGGTATTAATGACGCTCCTTCAGTTTCTTCCGCTTCTGATGACAATTCAGACTCTGCTGCATCTTCTGACTCTCTTTCCACTGAGCAATGCTCCGCTTCTGCCTGCAATGTCTCTCAGGAAAGCATCAGAAACGCTATCTCAGGCGTTAAAGGTATCGGCGAGGCTCGCCTTAACGACATTATGTCAGCCGTTTCAGTTCTCTTTCAGAACTGATAAGGTCTGTTCTTTACAAAATAAATTCAGCGTAACTACCCTAAAATGAGTAGCTACGCTGTTTTTTTGTAACCGCTTTTCCCTCTTGCTCATAATATAAAGTATCTCTGAAAACTCCTTTTCAGCTTCAATTCCTGCAAGAGGTGATTACGCTTTATGCTTCACGAAATTATGCTCTCTCTCGCTGTCTGCTTAGACACTTTTCTCGTTGCACTTACCTACGGCTCACGCAACATAAAAATTCCTCACCTTTCAGCTCTCACTATGGGGGCTACCGGCTCGGTTACCCTGTTTATCTCAATTCTCCTCTCTTCACTTCTCGGATTATTTATCCCTCAAAAACTTTTCTCAGCTATAGGGGCTGTCGTTCTTTGCTCTATCGGATTTCTCTCAGTTTTCAAAAGCATCCTTCGCCACATTATCAAACATCTCTCCGAATCAGGTGACATCTGCATAAAAATGAACAGCATCGGTCTCGGTATACGCCTGTACCTCGATGACACCTGTGCTGACTGCGACTGCTCTGAATCTCTATCTGTCAAAGAAGCCGCTGCTCTCTCGTTCGCACTCTCACTCGACTCAGCCGCTATCGGTCTTAGTTCGGGCTTCCTCGACATCTCCCCTTTACAAACCGCTGTTATGGTCTTCGTTTTCGGCACCGGTTTTGTTTACCTCGGCTTCCTTTGCGGTCACTTCTTCTCCTGCAAAGGTCTCGATTTCTCTTGGGTCTGCGGCTCTCTCCTCATTATACTCGCCGTTATCGGCATTATCTGAACATTCTGCTCTAAAACTTATCCCCTTTTATTCCTCTTTTTTCTTATTATATCAACCTTTCTTTCTTTTTTTTCAGTTTTTTTATCTATTTTCTATAAATTTTTTAAAAACTGATGACTTTTACTTTATTCCGTGTTATAATATAAGGTGAAAATTAATTCTTTGGGGGACGTATAATTATGCCAAACAAACGTGTCAGTCAACAAACCTACAAGAGAAGAAGAATGGTCGCTTTAGCTGTAATAATACTCCTGCTGATTATTATTATCTGCCTCATCTCTTCTGCTTGCTCAAACAAAAGCTCCAACACCGTAAAAGGTAAATCTACTATTTCTACTACTCCGGCTTCTTCCGCTACTCAGCCTTTCTCCTCAGTTTCTACCGCTACCTCATCGGCTTCTCAGAAAACTTCCTCTACCGTTACTACTACCGCTATTTCCGGCACTCTCCCTGATGATGGCTCAAACGTTCAGTCCATCGAACTTTCATTCAACAGCGTTACCCTCTCCATTGGCGAATCTCAAATGCCTATCGTTACTATGGGTCCTGACACCGCTGAGGACAAAAGCGAAAAATGGTCATCTTCTGACGCCTCTATCGCCTCTGTTGACGATGTCGGCAACATAACCGGCGTTAAAGCAGGTACCTGCTACATCACAGTCGCTTCTGTCAACAACCCCCGTGTTTACGCTGAAGTCAAAGTTACTGTTACTGATTCCGCTTCTACTTCTTCTAACACATCACTTTCTAACACTGCTGCTACTAATAGCGGCGGTGTTACAACAATTCAAGGTATCGTTATCGCAAACAAGTCCTACCCTCTCCCTCAGGGCTATGACCCGGGTCTCGATGCTACAACTAAATCTCAGTTTGACGCCCTCTCGGCCGCTGCTGCCGCAGAGGGTCTTAATATCTATCTCGCTTCAGGATATCGCTCTTACTCAACTCAGGAACGTATCTACAACAACTATGTTGCCAACTATGGTCAGGAATCTGCAGACACTTTCTCCGCTCGCCCAGGTTACTCCGAACATCAGACCGGTCTTGCTATCGACCTTAACTCCATCGACGACTCTTTCGCCGATACTCCGGAATACACCTGGCTCGTTAAACACGCTCACGAATACGGCTTCATTATCAGATACCCTGCCGACAAAGTAAGCATTACCGGCTACAAATATGAACCCTGGCACATACGTTACCTCGGTGTCGATACTGCTACTGCCGTCTACAAAAGCGGAAAATGCCTCGAAGAATACCTCGGTATCAACTCTCAATACGCTAACTGACTTTCTCTCATCACCGCTTAATTTCGGTGATTTTTTCTTTCTTTAGGGCATCTCTAAAAACTCCATTTGAGGGAAAACACCTATGCACGGCATCTGCTTTGTCAACCTCCCCCTCATAGTGCGACAGCACGCTTTCGGAAAGTTTCCTTGCAACTGCCGCACCTACCTGATTTCCCCTTAATCAAACGAGTTTTTATGTGCCCTTTACATTTTTTACTGAATTATTTCGCTTTTTGTTTGCCTTTTTCTGCTTGACTTTATTCAGCATCTTATGTTACAATTATTTCAGTATTTTTAACGCGTATAATTGTTCAGCGTGAAATCTTTCGGTTTCACGCTGCTTTTTTATGCTCACTTTCTACTTTAAGGAGATTATTTTTATGGACTTTTTTATGAAGCTTCCTCGCTCAAAAAAAGAATTCGCTCTGTTTATGGCTATCGTTTCTGTCATTTCCGTCAACATCATCGCTCCACTTATAACCTGCTTTGAAGTTGGCTTCCACTTCTCTGTATGGCTCGACGTTCTTCACGTTATCCCTTTTATCTGGCTCGCTGTCATAGCTCTCGTTCTGCTTACCTACAAGCCGGCTCAATGGCTTACCTCTAAAATTATCGACAAAAACGACAGCTTCAATTCACACATCACTATTAATATCCTCTGCACTGTCCTTATGATGTCAGTTTTCCTCACTGTTATCGGCACCTGGATCGGCTGCCGTGACATTTCTCTTTTCCCTGTCACTCACTTCTTCTTCAAATGGCCAAGAAATTTCGCTGTTTCTTTCGGCGTTGAACTTCTCATCGCTCAGCCTATCGCAAGAAAAGTCCTCTTTATTATTCACTCCTCACATGATGCCAAAAATTCTTCCACAGCCTTCTCCTCTCAGAACGCTGCCTGACTTTAGGGCACCTCTAAAAACTCGTTTGTTTAAGGAAAAAGGAGTTTTTAGAAGCACCAATATACAAAAGAAGCCCCTGTGAACCGAATCACAGAGGCTTTTTTCTGTTCTTTATTATTAAAAGACCAATCAGTCAGCAGCGTTAAGCTTCTTTGCAAGCTGTGACTTCTTTCTTGCTGCCTTGTTCTTGTGCATAAGTCCCTTTGAACAAGCCTGGTCAACCTTCTTGATTGCTACCTTTACTACTTCTGCTTTATCAGCACCTGTTGCAGTATCAGCTTTTTTAAGAACTGTTTTCAATGCTGTGTTTGCAGCCTTGTTTGCAGCAGTCTTTACCTTATTAACCTTTACTCTCTTCTTTGCGGATTTAATATTTGGCATTTTGTTACACCTCCTCGAAATTTTCACATACAACCGCTGTCATTATGAATAACAGCGTGTACAATTCATATAATAAAAGCAGCCCGGTCATCAGACTGCTTTGCAGATGCAACGAACACCTGCATCATGCAGATTGCTCTTTCATTTCAATAGATGATTTTAAAGCATTCTACACTGAGACTATTATCTATTTTACCATTTTCTACTCAAAATTGCAATAGGCAATTTTAAAGTATTATCACAAATTTTTCTCCACACTTTAAAGCATTTTGCACAACCGTTATCAACACTCTGCTGCTTTTCTACTTTTCGTACCGCTCTATTTTTTTACTCTAAAGCTTTTCGGAGGTATGCTTATGAATTTCCGTACTGACCTCGCTCTCGAAGGTATTTCGGGTTCGCATAGCAATTCACACATTAAACAGTCATTCCGTGGCAAGGTCTTTAAAATCACAGACATTTCTATTGCTGACGACTCGCTTATGGATTCGGTCGGCAAGGGCAAGGGCAGATACGTTACGCTCGAATGCGACGGTCTGAGCCGCTTTTCTGACGACTACAAGGATATGGCTATCGAACTTTCCTCAGAAATCACCTCATTTATCCCTAATGACGGTGATATCCTTATAATAGGTCTCGGCAACAACGATATCACTCCTGACGCTCTGGGCCCTCAGGTCGCATCAAAAATCCTCGCAACAAGACACCTGCGTCACGAGCAGCTCTCAGCCGATGAACAGCAGGATTTCCTTACATCTCTGCGTCCTGTAAGCGTTATTGCCGGCGGCGTTCTCGGTCAGACAGGCATTGAATCTGCTGAACTCGCTCTTGCCGTTTGTCATCAAGTTCACCCTGCCGCTGTCATTGCCGTCGACGCTCTGGCTTGCTCGGACATCTCAAGACTCGGCTCCACAATTCAGATTTCCGATGCAG
The DNA here is from genome assembly GCA_022641595.1 of Ruminococcus sp. Classification (GTDB taxonomy): domain Bacteria; phylum Bacillota; class Clostridia; order Oscillospirales; family Ruminococcaceae; genus Ruminococcus. The sequence goes on from JALCDN010000019.1 coordinate 8,576, forward strand.
GAATTTGCCCGGGAAGCGGTGTGGCTAACTCACGAAAAGAACTCTCTTCACGAATTTTCGGCGTACCCGTTATCGCCGTAGGCGTCCCTACTGTCGTCGATATGCACACTATCGTCCAAAATATCACTCACTGCCCTCCCCCTGAAAATACACCCAATATGATGGTCACTCCCCGTGATATCGACCGCCTCACAGAACGTGCCGCCCTGCTTATTTCATACGCCCTCAACCTCGCTTTGCAGCCATCTCTCTCTTTCGATGACGTTACTGCTCTTTTCTGATTTTTATTGACTTTCTCAGTGATTGTGGTATAATATTTATATGGCTATTTTCTAAAACCATTTTCTTTGAATGAATTTTCAGAAACGCCTTATAGATATGTTATATTTTTTGTTCGGAGGTGCTTCCTTGTTAGCCGGTGTTTCTACTGCTTGCTTTTACCCAAAACCTCTTGAGGACTCTCTATACCAACTCGCCCTCAACGGTATCCGTAACTGCGAAATCTTTATCAATACACACTCCGAAATAAACCGTGCATTCGCTCTCGGTCTGAGAGATACCATGAGCCACTTCGACGCTCACTGCATTTCCGTTCACCCATTTACCTGCGAACTCGAACCTATTATGCTATTCTCCGATTACCCTCGCCGTGTCGACGATACCATTGACTACTACAAGCATTTCTTCGAATTTATGAACATCGTCGGTGCTAAAATGTTTATCCTCCACGGTGCCAAGGGTTCACCAAATTTCTCAAGAGACCTGTTCTGCGAAAGATATATGATGCTTTCCGATGCCGCTGCCAAATTCGGCGTAACTGTCACTCTCGAAAACGTCAACAGATGCCTCAGCGGTTCACTTAAATTCGTCAAAGACATTCACTCCATTCTCGGTAGCTCCCTGTCTTTCACCCTCGACACCAAACAGGCTCTAAGAGCTAAGGAAAACCCGTTTGAATTCGTCAAAGCCCTCGGCTCTTCCCTCAAACACCTACATATCAGCGACAGCGGCGAACTCGGCGACTGCTTACCTATCGGCAAGGGTAGATTCAATTTTCAGAAATTTATTACCGATGTTTACTCCGTCTCTCCTGACGCTTCACTTATCATCGAACTCTATAAAAACAGCTTCTGCGGCATTTCAGACCTTCTCTCAAGCTACAATATCATTGATAACTTTATCTCAAAAGTCTCAATGTAACTATATTTTATCATCATATTATGTTTTTCGGAGGTGTACACCATGCACTGCCCCTACTGCGGTCACGAAGAATCTAAAGTCATCGACTCCCGTCCGTCCGATGAGAAAAAAAGAAGACGCCGTGAATGCGCTAACTGCAAAAAACGCTTCACGACTTACGAAGTCGTGGAAATTCCTCTGCTTATGGTCGAAAAACGTGACGGCACTCTTGAACCTTTCGACCGCAACAAGCTCATTAAAGGTATCTTCTCTGCTATCAAAAAACGTCCGGTTACTATGGCTCAGGTCGATTTCATTGCCGACTCTATCGAAAATTACTGTGCAAACGAAATCAAAACCCTTATTTCCTCAAAACAAATCGGCGAATTTACCCTCGAACACCTTAAATCTATCGACCCCGTCGCTTATATACGATTCGCTTCAGTCTACAAAGACTTCTCAGACGTTGAAAGCTTTATCGCCGCTATCAGCGAACTCGAAAATAATCACGACAAATAGCCCGTTTTTACAATGCGCACAATTTCTTTCTATATAACATCTTAATTTTTTGGAGGTTTTTACTATGAGCGATTTTATGGACCAATTCAACGACAAACAGACTCAGGCTACTTTCGACTCCGCCGATGTCCAGAAAAACAAGGTCGTTTGCATTCTGGCTTATATTCCGATTCTCTTTTTTATACCTTACATCACTGACCAAAATTCTAACTTCTGCAAGTTCCACGCTAACCAAGGTTTCATTTTTACGCTTCTTTGCTGCATTTTATTCGTAATTTCAAAAATCCTTAATGTGATTTCGATCATTGATGGCATTTTAAATTATTTAATCTTTATCGCTATGCTCGTTGCTATGATTTTACTTATGATTTCTGCTTCACAAGGCAAGGCTGTTAAAATTCCTGTCATCGGCGACGCTATCTCTATCTTCCACTAATAATACTTAATTTTCTTAGCTTACACTAAGCCTCAGACTTCCACAGTCTTCACTGTAAACCATTGAGGCTATCGCTATATTATCACTTACAAGCAGCTCCGCCAACATCTTTTTGTCGTCGGGGCTGTAGTTTTTTACCTCATATACATACAGTGTTGCTGCCTTTCCTGCATACTTCCTTAGCGGCAAGCCCTGCTTATCCTGCATTTGAACATACTCATCATATGCTGTGTCAAACTTCTGCGGCACTTCTATCTGCTGACTGTATAACTCCTCTACCTCCCAACCATGTGACGCAAAATATTCCATACGCTCCGACAAACTCGCCGCCTTTACTGCCTTTTCCAATGTCTTATCTTCTTCACTCTCAGGCATCAGCAAAAATCCTATCGTTAGTATTGCACCCACTATTAACGCAACTTTTACATATCTGCTCATTTATCTGCTATCCCCTTTCACTCTCAGTTACTTAAGGACACCTCTAAAAACTCCTTTTGAGAAAAAACAGCTATGCACGGCATCTGCTGTGTCAACCTCACTCATAGTGCGACAGCACGCTTTCGAAAGGTTCCCTTGCAGCTGCCGCACCTATCTGATTCTTCCTTAATCAAACAAGTTTTTAGAGGTGTCCTTTATTATTATGTCCGCTCTTTACCAAAAATTCACGAAAGGCTTCATTATGACTTACTTCAGACTCGATAAATTTATCGGCGACCACTGCGAACTCTCACGCTCACAAATAAAAGTCCTCATCAAAAACGGCAAGGTCTGCGTTGACGGCGTTACCGCTAAATCTCCCGATTTCAAAATTGACCCCGATTTAAACTCAGTATCTCTCGACGGCAAGTCCATCTGCTACCGCAAAAATACATACATTCTCCTCAACAAGCCTGAGGGCTTCGTCTGCTCTACTGACCCTAAGGACGGTGCTAACGTTATAGACCTCGTTCCGCCTCAGCTTCGTGTAAAAGGTCTCTTTCCGGCAGGAAGACTCGACAAGGATACGCTCGGTGCTGTTCTTCTGACCGACGACGGTCAGCTCGCTCACAAAATCCTCTCACCTGCTTCTCATATACCAAAAATCTACCTTGTGAAACTTGCCAAACCTTTTAAAAGTAATTATTTTAATAAATTCTCCGACGGCTTGCTACTCGAAAACGGTGAGGTATGTATGCCGGCTTTAGTTTCGCCTGTCGAAAATAACGAAAACTGGGCTTTTATTCAGCTCCACGAGGGAAAATATCACCAGGTTAAACGTATGTTTGCCGCTGTTGAAAACCACGTCGACGCTTTAATGCGTGTTTCCCTCGGAGGTCTCAAAATCCCCGAAAATCTGGGAAAAGGTCAGTCTATAGAGCTATTGCACAAAGATGTTGAAAACTTATTCCTTACCCCCGATTTCAACCGCTTTTGCTCCGATAATTTTGTGATTTTTTCGTCATATTTGATAAACAAATAATCTCAAGTTTGGCGGTTTAGCGTATTGAAAAATTCTTCAGAATTTGTTATTATATTATTATAGCTGATACTACTTCATTTTAGCATTGGCAAAAATATTCTTGAGAGGACTGGATTTAATGGCAGGTTTAACTTTAAAAAATATCTATAAAAAATATCCCGGCGGTGTCGTCGCCGTTTCAGACGTAAACTTGGAAATCAGAGACAAGGAGTTTATTATCCTCGTCGGCCCTTCAGGCTGCGGTAAGTCTACTACTCTTCGTATGATCGCCGGTCTTGAGGAAATCTCAGAGGGCGAACTCTATATAGGCGACAGACTCGTCAACGATATCGCTCCTAAAGACAGAGATATCGCTATGGTTTTCCAGAACTATGCTCTTTACCCTCATATGACCGTTTTCGACAACATGGCTTTCGGTCTTAAACTCAGAAAAGTTCCTAAGGACGAAATCGAACGCAAGGTTAACGAGGCTGCTAAAATCCTCGACCTATCTCACCTTCTCGAAAGAAAACCTAAGGCTATGTCAGGCGGTCAGCGTCAGAGAGTCGCTCTCGGTCGTGCTATCGTCCGTTCTCCTAAGGTATTCCTCCTCGATGAGCCTCTTTCTAACCTCGATGCTAAACTCCGTGCTCAGATGAGAACCGAAATCTCTAAGCTCCACAAAAAACTCGGCACCACTTTCATCTACGTTACCCACGACCAGACTGAAGCTATGACTATGGGCGACAGAATCGTTGTTATGAAGGACGGTTTCGTTCAGCAGATCGATACCCCTCAGAACCTCTACGAAAAGCCTTGTAATAAATTCGTTGCCGGCTTCCTCGGCTCACCTCAGATGAACTTCATCGACGCCGTTCTTAAAGAAGAATACGGTCAGTATATCGTCGAATTCGGCTCAGCTGACACCAAAAATTTCGTCGGTAAAAAATTCCAGATCATTATCCCGGAAGCTAAGGTTACTGACGAACTCGCTAACTATGTCGGCAAAGACGTTACTCTCGGCGTAAGACCTGAAAGCGTTCACGATGAGGAAATGTACCTCTCTAACGCTACTACCGGTATCATCGACTGTACTGTCGATATCACCGAAATGATGGGCGCTGAAACTTACCTCTACCTCACTTGCGAAAATATCCCTCTTACCGCAAGAGTTAGTCCTCGCTCTACCGCAAGACCTCAGGACGATATCAAGGTCGCTCTCGACCCTAATAAAATCCACCTCTTCGATAAGGAAACTGAACGCACTATCATTAACTGATTTATATTCCTCAAGAGGACGCACTTTCGTGCGTCCTCATTTTTTCTAAGTACTATTCAAAAGGAGGTCTTTATTATGAAGCTTTGCCCCTCACAAATTAAATACCTCGCCGCTATCAAAGAACTCATCGACAACGGCGAGAAAGTAAGATGCGTTACTATCGCTAACCACCTCGGCGTATCCAGACCAAGCGTAAGCAAAATGCTCCGATGCCTCGCAGACTTCGGTCTGCTTAATGACTCTTTCTGCTACAGCGTCGAACTCACTGACAGCGGTAAAGCCGCTATTAACGAACTTTTCGCCAACTATAACGAAATCTTTACCTTCTTTCACAAAATTCTTCACCTCCCTTCCGACGACGCTCGCCAACAATCCCTTACCTTCATTTCTTCTTTCCCCTCCCTCACGGGCGACAGACTCGCTGACGCTGTAAGAAAATCTATTAACAAAAGCAAAAACTGATTCCTCCCAATTTTTCCTTTTTTTGTAGAATCTCACTGCTTTTCTATACAATTTTGTCGTTATATAGGCTTTTTATACTTATCATATTTTACTTATTTTTATATTTACTCTTGTTTTATCCGATTTTTTATGCTATAATTGTTTCTATAGACTATTTGATTCTATCTCATCTCTATTTTCTTTCGTCAGGAGGTTTTGCTTATGCGTACTGATACTAAAAATATCGCCGCTACCGTCGCCTATCTTATCGGCATCAGAAAAAGCGCCTGGATCGCTTCATATGGCAACGATTGCCCCGATCTTCTCGCTAAACTTGACTCAAATCAACACGCCGCTGTTATACGCTACCTATCTAAACTCCGTACTACCTTGATGCAACGCTTTAAGAAAACCGACGACAGCATCAGATACGATTTCAAAAATATCGACCGCATCGATTTCTACGACCACGATAATATCGTTCAGCTCCAAAAATGGGGCTTCGAAATCGTTCTCGCTAACAAACGTGCCTCCGACTACACACTCCACTTCAACAAGCTTATTGCCGAAAATATCGACTCATGCCGTGAACTCTTCCCAGATTGGGTTAACTGGGAATATATCAAAGACCTCTTTATTTTACCTAAATTTACTCAGGAAAAATTTCAGAAACTCGAATTTGAAAAGTATATGGAAAATATAGAATCTTACCCATTTCAGGTCTATATCCACTGGAAACCTCAGAGCGTCGGCAATATCCTCTACAACGACGGCAAGTTCCTTGAATATATCTATGCCGCTAATGACGACTTCTTCGGCGACAAAAGTAAATATAAAAACGCTGTCGACGATGTTAAAAATAATATCTATAACTTCATCGGCAACAGCCACAAAACCGTTCTCGCCGTTGACTGCGAAAACTCAGACGTCTATAAGCTCTACGGTATGCTCAAAAACCTTAATAAGGACGAAATCGACAAAATCCACAAGATTATCCTCTTCGATGACGCTCACACCAACAACGGCTGGGATTTCCTTCAGAACTTTACTTCAATCCCTGTCGAACATATCGAGGTCGAACGTGTTACTGACTGGAAATCTCTCGTCGATATGCGTATGGCTTCCGGCGTTTGCAAGGAATTCTACAAGGACGATGTCTCCTCTTTTATTATCCTTTCAAGTGACTCAGATTACTGGGGTCTTATTTCTTCACTCCCTGACGCCGAATTCCTCGTCGTTATCGAATACTCCAAATGCGGTCAGGCTATCAAGGAAACTCTCGACTCCCACGGCATATATTACTGCTCCCTTGATGACTTCTGCACAGGCAATATTGAGGACTTCAAACGTGCTGTTCTTATCAATGAACTTAAAACCTATCTGCCTAACCTCCTCTCCTACAACGGTAAGGAACTTGCCTCCAAGCTCTTCGAACAAGCCCGCATTGAGGCCGATGAACCCGAAATCTCTAACTTCTATGAAAAATATATCAAAACCCTTAAACTTAAAGTCGATCCCGATGGTAACTTCACTTTCGTTGTCGTCTCTTAATAAAAAAACCGACCGTTTCTTTAAAACGGTCGGTTTTTTCCATTTTTACTCATTTCAACATCTGAAGTATCTCGCTCTTTGGTATCGCTCCAACATTATACTGCGTTACCTTTCCCTGCTTAACTACAACAAGCATCGGTATACTCGATACACTGAACTGCTGTGCTATATCGGGTGATTCGTCAACGTCAAGCTTGCAAACCTTGATTTCTTCATGCTCTTCTGATATCTCATCTACTATCGGTGATACCATTCTGCAAGGTCCACACCATACGGCATAAAAATCTATCAGCACAGGCTTGTCCGATTTCATTACCTCTGCTTCAAAATTGCTGCTCGTCAATTTTACTACTGCCATTTTCCCTCATCCTTTCTTATTTCAGTCCTTGCTCTTATAATAAAGCATACAGTGACAATATCCCTCAAAATCAGGATCGGCTATCTGCTCCCTGAATTCTCGGCACATACATTTATTATCCTCTGTTTTCTCAAGCCGGCACGGACAATATCCGTCTTTCCTTTTCAGTCCTTCTTTTATTGCCGCAACCGTTTCCTTGTCCTCATTCAGCCTTACACTCATTTCATTTTACCTCCGTTTCTGCTTCATGCAGTTTCTTCGTTTAACAATGAAACTATAGAGCCGCAGACGATGTTCACAGCCTTTCAGGCTGTGAACATACAGGGCTTTCAGTCGGACAAAATTCCCTGCATTTTTACAATTCTTACCTCCGACTTAAAGCCCCGTGCTTGCGTACGCAAGCCGTCTGCGGCCAGAACCTTTTGCTTCCAGTCAAAGCCGTAACTTTTACGGCTCCTTTTATTATTTCCATCGGAAATAATTTCATTCATTATTAATAGCCAGTAGTTGCATAGTATCCGCCATCAGCAGGCTTAAACTGCTCAGGACTTAGCTTACCGCTGTTTATCGCTTCAGCTTTTAGTGCTTCATATGCACACGCTTTTGTCGAATTATAATACGGATACACATAAAGTATTCCAAGTATACAGCAGGTACAAATCGAAAGTATAAACCAGCCGATAAAGCTCAGGTCAAGATAAAACAAGTCGGCTTTATGACCATCAGTCATCTGTCGGCTCATATTTATGCACTCATCAGCACTAAGATTCGGATTCTCAGACTTTATATAAGGCACCATCATATACGAATACCCTTTTATTATTCCAGGAATGAGGCACAGCAATGACCATAGAAATATATACAAATTGTACATAAACATAGTTCCGATGGTTGTAAGATAGTGTCCGCTTTTAAATGTTGAAAAAAGTGAACCGATTGTCGGATTTTCAGCATTTACAGAACGTCTGAACCAACCTGCTCCGCCTACCTGTACAGGCATGAAACAAAAAGTGAAAACGAAATTGATAACAGAAATGCTACTATTATTACACCTACAACAACAGCCGTCAACGGTCCGGAAAACTCTGAACCAAGCTTTGAAAACACATCTGAGGCACCGTCACCGTAAACTGTTGAGGAGGTATTATGATTTGAAAATGAGTTTCCAAAATTATAATAGTTTCCACCGCCAGCACCGTTTCCTCCGAGAATCAACAGAAGCAGTGATACCACTATTGCATTGGAATTGGATTTCGCATTGTTTTTACCGTTAAGTTTGACCGCACTGTGATTGTACATTAAATTTCCCCCATATCATGATTATTTGCTACATTATAACATATTATTTTTTACTTTTCAAGCATTTTACAACTTTTTTTATTTTTCTTTTTACATTCTTTAATGACAGCTGTGTGAACCGCAACCGTGGTCACCGCAGCTATGCTCGCCTTGGTTTTCGCTGTCGTGATGCGAACATCTGACATCGGGATTGAAGCTTAGTGTACCGGCTATCAGCGATTTTACAGCTTCGTCCGCATTTCCGCAAGCTCCGCCGTAAAGTCTGATTCCGCTTTCGGCAAGGGCAGTCTTTGCTCCTGCTCCGATTCCGCCGCACACAAGTGTATTTACTCCGTTTGCAGCAAGAAATCCTGCCAATGCTCCATGTCCGCTTCCGCAGGTATCGACTATCTCCTCGGCGGTTATTTTTCCGTCCTCCACTGTATAGAGCTTGAACTGCTCGGTATGTCCAAAATGCTGGAATATCTCACCATTTTCGTATGTTACTGCTATTTTCATTACTTTTTCTCCTCTTTCTTCAGTTTTTTCATTTTTGGCTCTTGTGCAGAATCCAGAATGTCGGCAACGGGCTGTTCCATCGCAAAAGCGGTAATTTCCGCCCTCTATCCTCAGCTTCTTTCCGTTTACTATGCTGTCGGACACCTTATACCTTGCGGACTCATATATATTCGTCACCGTTGTTCTTGACACGTCCATCTGCCTTGCACATTCCTCATGCGTCAGTTTCTCGTAGTCAACAAGCCGTATCACCTCATACTCGTCAAGCGTCAGCACGATTTCCTCGTTTTCCTCCGCATTTTCAGGTTTGAAGCAGTCACATCTCGGCTTCTCACATATTCTTCTGCTAAGTTGTGGTCTTGGCACTTGATTTCCTCCTTTCTGACATATGTCAATTATAGCACGTTTTTTCCCGCTTGTCAAGTTTTGCTTTCCTATATAATTATTCCATCTATTCCAAGTTCTTTTGCAAGCTTTTCCGCCTTAGACTCGTCATACACTCCCCAGCCGTATATTTTAAGTCCCTTTTCACGAAAACGCTTTACCTTTTCCCTTGTAAGCTGACTAAGCTTATAACTTACAAAATCACCGCATCTTCGACAAGAATACATATCTCCCGACAGTCTTCCGCTCTCAGCTTTCAGGTGTCGCCTGCAATAATTTACCGCCATGGCATTAAAAGACTGCACACGATACTCTCCTGTATACCCTTTTAGCTCCTCAATCAGTGCCTTTTCCGTTCGCAAACTACTGAGAACCTTGCTTTGCGTCTTTATTTCTATAAGCAGCGGCACTTTTCCCTCAACAAGCTCGAGTACCTCAAAAAGCATAGGTATTTGCGAACCGTCCTTCAGCCTTACTTCTTTAAGCTCATCGGCTGTAAGCGTCGATATCGCCCTGTTATCTCCCTTTACAAGCCTTTTAAGCGTACTGTCGTGAAATACTGCCAATTTTCCGTCCGCCGTAAGTCTCACGTCAAGTTCTATTCCTATTCCTGCTTCGACGGCATTCTCAAACGCTTTCATTGTATTTTCCGCCACGTCATTTCCGTGCAGCCCTCTGTGGGCATATCTCTCCACTGCTTACTTACAGATTGACGCTTCGCCTGAATTTACCGTTAGCTGCAATCCGTCCTCCGTTTCAACCTGCAAGCTTGCGTCATCATTTATTTTTACTGCTTTTCCTATCGTTTCCTGTCCGTTCCTTGTTATTTTTACCTTCTTTCCTATGATAAACGAACGCCGTCTGTATTCCTCCATAAATCCTCCGTTTCCAAGCTGTTCTACATTCTTCTCAAGCGTTTTCATCAGCTCTGCACAAAGCTTATTTCTCTCGACAAATTTTCCGGTTTCGTCCTCTATCGACGTTGCTATTGCTTTAAGCTCATCTGGAAAACTTTCGGTTGTTCCAACATTTATCCCTATGCCTATTATTGCATAGTCGAGCTGCTTCGTCTCAAAGCTTACTGATGCTTCGGTAAGTATTCCGCAAATCTTTCTGCCTCCCATAAAGAGGTCGTTTACCCATTTTATCTGCACCTGTGCTCCACTGACATTTTCTACTGCCTCGGCTGCCGAAACTGCCGCACAAGCTGTCAAAAGCTGAGCATCGTGCATATCACTTACCGGCTTTATTATAAGGCTGACATAAAGTCCAATTCCTTTGGGCGAACAAAATGTTCTTCCCATTCGTCCTTTTCCTGCTGTCTGGCAATCCGATGCAACGGCGGTTCCGTCGGCTGCTCCATTCTGTGCAAGCGTTTTGGCATAGTTATTCGTTGAATCTACGCTCTCAAGCACAACAAGTTCTCGTCCGTAAACCTGTGTCTCAAGGTAGCTCTCTATAAGCTGCTTCGACAAAACATTGTGCTTTACCACTCTGTATCCGCTTTTCTTTGACGCTTCTATCTGATATCCCTCCTCCTCAAGCTGTTTCATCACTTTCCACACTGCATTGCGACTTACTCCGCACTCTTTTGCTATTGCTGTTCCTGTTACATATTTATCTCCGTTTTCCATAAGACTTTCGAGTACTTTTTCTTTCAGCTTCATTTTTTCCTCCGTTAATTATTACGCAAAAGCTGCCCGAAACGTATGTTCTTCACATTTTTCGGACAGCCTCTTTTTTTATTTTGTTTTTATACATCTCTGAAATGCTTCTGCGATATCTTGAGTCGGTTCATTGCACGGTTCAGGGCAGCCTGTGTATGGTAATAATCCATTATGCTCTGTTTATTTCTCAGCAGCTCCTCCGCACGATGCTTTGCTTCCTCAGCTCGTTTTCTGTCGATTTCCTCCGGAAGTTCGACGGAGTCTGCAAGTATTACCGTATATTCCGGCATTACCTCGGCAAATCCTGCTGAGATTGCCGCATATTTCCACTTGCCGTCAACAAGATATTTAAGCTCGCCTGCATTCAATGTTGTTACAAGCGCATCGTGTCCTGCAAGCACGCCGTACTGTCCGTCAATTGCAGGAAACACGAGATGCTCACAGTTTCCGTTATAAAAGACACGGTCACTGGCTATTATTTCAAGATGAAAGGTCTTTCCCATTTTTAAGCCCCCTTATTCCTGTGCTTCCAGAGCCCTTGCCTTTTCTTCTACCTCGTCTATTGTTCCTACCATAAGGAATGCGGCTTCCGGGTATCTATCCATCTCGCCGTTGATTATTGCCTTGAATCCCTTTATAGTTTCTGACAGAGGTACATATTTTCCCTTCATTCCCGTAAAGTTTTCTGCTACGTTGAACGGCTGTGAGAGGAATTTCTGTATTTTTCTTGCACGGTAAACGGCAAGCTTATCGCTTTCGTCAAGCTCCTCCATACCAAGGATTGCTATGATATCCTGAAGCTCCTTATACTTCTGCAAAAGTTCCTGTGTTTTTCTTGCAATAGTATAATGCTCTTCTCCAACAACATCCGGTTCGAGAATTCTTGATGATGATTCAAGTGGGTCTACGGCTGGATAGATTCCTTGCTCAACTATTTTTCTTGACAGTACTGTTGTTGCGTCAAGGTGGGCAAATGTTATTGCAGGTGCCGGGTCTGTAAGGTCATCGGCAGGTACATATACTGCCTGAACAGACGTTATGGAGCCGTTCTTTGTTGATGTGATTCTCTCCTGAAGCTCACCGACTTCTGTTGCAAGTGTCGGCTGATATCCAACGGCTGACGGCATTCGTCCAAGAAGTGCTGATACCTCTGAGCCTGCCTGAACGTATCTGAATATATTGTCGATGAATAACAATACATCTTTATGCTCACGGTCTCTGAAATATTCTGCCATTGTAAGACCGGTCTGGGCTACTCTCATTCTTGATCCCGGCGGTTCGTTCATCTGTCCGAAAACGAGGGCGGTTTTATTGATTACTCCCGACTCCTTCATTTCGTTCCAGAGGTCGTTACCCTCTCTTGAACGCTCCCCGACTCCTGTGAATATCGAATAGCCTCCGTGTTCTGTTGCTATGTTATGAATAAGTTCCTGAATAAGTACAGTTTTTCCGACGCCTGCGCCTCCGAAAAGTCCTACCTTACCGCCCTTTGCGTACGGTGCAAGAAGGTCTATTACCTTAATTCCCGTTTCGAGTATCTCGACTACCGGGCTTTGGTCCTGAAATGTCGGCGGCTTTCTGTGAATTTCCCAATAGTCGGACGCTTTTACTTCCTCGCCCTTGTCTATTGTTTCTCCAAGCACGTTGAACATTCTGCCAAGCGTCTGCGAGCCTACCGGCACTTTTATACACGAACCTGTTGCGGTTACTTCCATATCCTTTGACAGTCCCTCACTTGTGGCAAGCATTATACAGCGTACAACGGAGTTGCCCATCTGCTGGGCTACCTCCATTACTCTGCGTTTGCCGTCTACTTCTACCGTAAGGGCGTCCTTTATCATTGGCAGCTTTGTATTGCTGTCAAATTCTACATCTATTACAGGCCCCAATACCTGTACTATTTTTCCTTTTTCCATTAAAGAAACTCCTTTCAGCTGCAAATTTGCCGAAACCTTGTGCCATAAAGCTTTTGCGTTTAATTCTGCGTTTTCAGTGCATTTGCTCCGCCGACTACCTCGGTAATTTCCTGCGTTATTGCAGCCTGTCTTGCACGGTTATACATAAGTGACAATTCCTTTATCATATCTCCCGCACTTGTTGTTGCTGCGTCCATCGCCGTCATTCTTGCCTGCTGTTCGCACGAAAATGCTTCTACCATCGCCCCGTATATTATTCCTTGTGTATAGTTTGGTATCAGATAGTCCATTACGACTTCAGGCGACGGTAAAAATGATGCCTTTGGCAGCTTCTTCATGGTTCCGTCAGGTCTTACCGCAAAATGATGTCGGCTAAGCGGCAGTACCTGTATCATCTTTGGTTCAAACTGCACTGAATTTATCATTTCGGTATATATTATATACACCTCGTCAAGCTCGTGCTTTTCAAACTTTCCGAGTACAAGCTCTGCAACGTCTCTGGCCCTGTACAGTGTTGGATTCTGGGTTGTATACAGAAACTCTCCGTCAAGCTTTACTGTCGGATTTGCGTGTGCTCTCCTTGCAAAATACATTCTGCCAACCTGTCCCATTACGAAAAGGTAGCTGTTTGGACTCTTTGATATTTCCTGTTCTGCAAGTTTCAGCACATTGTGGTTATAGCTTCCGCACAAACCCTTATCGGCTGTTATTATTATATATCCTTTTTTCCTCTGCTCTCCGGGTATACTCTTTCGTTTATCGAAATATTTTTGCCTTATGCTCGGTGTATGGTCGAGTATATCGTCAAGCGTTGTTTGCAGCTTATGGAAGTATGGCTCTGTTGCCGCAAGGTTTTTCTTTACCTTTTTGAGCTTTGATGATGAAATCAGGTACATTGCATTTGTTATTTTCAGTATCTGCTCTATGCTGCTGATTCGTTCCCTTATTTCCCTCATATTAGCCATTAAGCTTCACCTACTTTATACAATCTTTGAATGCCTTTTCGATTTTTTCACCAAGCTCATCGGTCATTACTTTCTTTTCGTCGATTTCGCTTATGATTGTCGGAGCGTACTTCTTGATATATCCGAGGGCGTTTCTGATATAGCCTTTAAGGTCTTTTACAGCAACGTCCTTCAATAGTCTGTGTGATGCGGCATAGAGGATTATTACCTGGTCGTGCATCGGCAGTGGATTGTAAAGCGGCTGCTTCAGAAGCTCCATAAGGGTATGTCCGTGGTTTAAAAGCTCTGCTGTTGAAGCGTCGAGTTCTGATGAGAACTGGGTAAATATTTCCATTTCTCTGAACTGTGCAAGCTCCATTCTCAAAGTTCCCGAAACCTTTTTCATTGCCTTTGTCTGGGCAGCTCCTCCGACACGGGATACTGACAAGCCGACGTTTACGGCAGGACGTGTTCCGGCGTTGAAAAGGTCGCTCTCCAGGAATATCTGTCCATCTGTTATGGATATTACGTTTGTTGGGATATATGCTGATACATCGCCTGCAAGTGTTTCGATTATCGGAAGTGCTGTTAATGAGCCGCCTCCGTGTTCGTCATCGAGTCGGCTTGAACGCTCAAGAAGTCTTGAGTGCAGGTAGAATACATCGCCAGGGTATGCTTCACGTCCCGGTGGCCTTTGCAGAAGAAGTGACATTGCACGGTATGCTACGGCGTGCTTTGAAAGGTCATCATATATTATCAGCACGTCCTTGCCCTTTGACATAAAGTACTCTGCTATCGCTGTACCGGAATACGGGGCGATATACTGAAATGGTGCAGGGTCGCTTGCGGACGCACATACGATTATTGAATAATCCATTGCTCCGTGCTTTTTCAGTGTACTTACTACCTTGGCAACAGTTGAGTTCTTCTGTCCGATTGCGACATATATGCAGATTACGTTTTCTTCCTTCTGGTTGATTATCGTATCGACTGCTATTGACGTTTTACCTGTCTGTCTGTCGCCGATTATAAGCTCACGCTGTCCACGTCCTATCGGGAACATCGAGTCTATTGCGAGGATACCTGTCTGAAGAGGTACGGATACGGATTTTCTTTCGGTTACACCGGGGGCTTCGTGTTCTATCGGGAAGTAGTCATCGGCTTCGATTGGGCCAAGACCGTCTATCGGAGCTCCGAGAGCATCGACTACACGTCCCAGAAGCTGGTCGCTTACACCTATGCCCGCACGTTTTCCTGTTCTTACAACGCTTGAGCCTTCGGTAAGTCCGTGGTCGCTTCCAAGAAGTACTACGCCACAGCCTTTTGTTTCAAGGTTCTGAACGATTCCTCTTACTCCTGTCTCAAATTCGACAAGCTCTCCGTACATTACATGATTCATTCCGTGTACGCTGGCTATACCGTCTCCGAGTCTTAAAATCGTACCTGTTTCGGTTATTCCCGATTTACGGTCAAAATCGTTTATTTCGGTTTTAAGTACCGATATGATATTCTTTGCACGTTCTGCTGCATTTATTGTCTGCTTTGCGTCATCGAGAAACGAACTTCCGTCATCTCTGTCAGACTTCTTTGCCTTGCTTTTCAGATTATCGTGCATTGATTTAAGACTTGTACGGTAGCTCTTATCGTATTCATAGTCGCCGACGTTAAGTATAAAACCTCCGATTAGCTCAGGTTCCTTTTTATACTCAAAGTCAACGTCTGTGCGGTTGAATTTCTCCATTATAAAGCCCTTCAGGTCTTTTATCTGGTCGTCACTCAGCTCGTTCACATACCTTACAACAGCCTTTATACTGCCCTGCTTTTCTATGCAAAGATTGATATACTCGTCAAGTATGTCTGACAGCCTTTTCATCTCTCCGTTTTCGCATATCTTCTTTATTGCAGCGGTTATTTCAGTCGGAAACACCTTGTCGATTATACGGTTCTTTTCTTCTTGTGTTACCTCAGGGTTTACCAGACTGTCCGTTAAATCGGCGCATGATGACAGTACTTTCTTTGCTTCTGCTGCTGTTTCCTTACTGATTTTGTATCCTATCAGCAGCTTCATATTATCTCTGTCATTTTCTATCATTTCTCATCACCGCTTTCCTGATTTTCTGCAAGAAACTCATCTACAATCTGCCTGTTGCTGCTGTCGTCCACATTCTTTGCTATGATCTTGGACGCTGCTGCTATTGCAAGGTCGGCAATCTGTGACTGGGCTTCCTGTACAGACCTTTTGCGTTCGTTCTCTATTGATTTCTGCGTTGACTGATATAACTGGAGGTTTTCCTTTTCGGCTCTCGCCATAATTTCGCTGCGTTCAGATTCTGCCTGTCCAACAGCCTCCTCCACTATTTGTCTTGCCTTATCGGACGCTGTTGCGAGAGTTTCGTTATAGTCTGCTCTCATCTGCTCGGCTTCCTCTTTTGACTTCTTTGCGTTATCAAGGTCATCCTGTATTTTCTTTGCCCGTTCGTCCATTATCTTGTTTATTGGCTTGAACAGAAACATTCTCAGCAGCAAATAGAGAATCAGTATATTTATAAAAGTCCAGATAATGTTTGCATCGAGATGAAGCATTTTCCGTACCTCCTTATCTTCTTCCCTTCCTGTTGTGAAGGGAACTTCAATTCTGTTTAAGCTGCTCTTACTTCAGGAAAAGAATGATAAGCAGTCCTATTACGAAACCGTAAATAGCTGTTGCTTCTGCAAGTGCGCATCCAAGAAGAAGTGCCTTGTTGATATCGCCCTTAGCTTCCGGCTGTCTTGCGATTGATTCTACTGCTTTTGATGTTGCAAGTCCTATACCTATACCTGCACCTGCACCTGTTAATACTGCTAATCCTGCTCCTAATGCGATTCCCATAATTTTTTCCTCCTGATTTTTATTTCGGACACTTTTGCCTGTTTGTTCATTTGTACACTTTTTCATCTGTACCTTTTACAGAAGTCTCTTGTTTGTTTTAAGGGTATCCTTAATTCAACGCCAAAGCTCTTCTGATTTTTCTGAATTCAGGCTTTTGTCCTTTGTTTATTCTGCATCCTCAATTGCCTCTGCAAGAAACAGCGACGTGAGGAAAACAAAAACGTATGCTTGTATGAGTCCGTCGAATACATCGAAATATGCGCTGAATGCTACCGGTATTGCTACAGGTATGCATAGCTTTATAAGCTCCATTACTACGAATGCTCCCAGTACGTTTCCGAAAAGTCGCATACACAGTGACAATGGTCTTATAAACAGCTCCAGCACATTTATCGGCAGCAATAGTGCCATTGGCTCTTTGAAGCTGTGCAGCCATTTCTTTACGCCTTTTTCTCTTATTCCGCATATCTGTATGTAGACTATGCTCATTATTGCGAGTCCTGCTGTTACATTAAGATCCTTTGTTGGTGGTCTTAGTCCTACAAGTCCTACAAGGTTTGCCACTGCAATATAGATTATCAGAGTTTCAAGAAACGGCAGATATCGCTTGCCCTTCTTCCCGAGATTTCCCATAAAAAAATTATTTAGCCATGATATCAGCATTTCGATTATTATCTGCGGACCTTCCGGAACCATTTTCAGATTCCTCACAAATATCCTGCACAATATTACTATTGCTGCCATTATTATCCACGTCATTAATACGGACTCCGGTACATCTATTCCTCCGAATATCGGAATTGTAAATGCGGTACGGCACTCAAGCTCATCCATAAGGGCGTTTGCGAACTCTTCCATTGTGAACACCTTCCTTTCAAAGCCCATATCTTTCCTCATTCTGTCGGGATAAACGTGGAAATACGGGTTAAAATCTCAAAGCTTGTTCTCATATACCTATGACAGCAAGTTATCACTGATAAAATAAAAAAACAGAGATTTTCACATATTTGCGGCGAAAATCTCCATTGATTCAATTTATCAAAGTCGCCTTACATTTATTCTTCAATTAAGCTTTACCGGCACACTTGTACCCTTTCACCATAAATAAATATAACCCGACGCATTAAGATTCTTCATTTCTTTCCGAATCCAAATCCTATTATATACTTTTTTTTAAAAAAGTCAAGCACTACTTTCAATTCCTGTTAATTTTCTAACAACCTGTAAAAAAACAAAGCTTTACTCAACGTTTCCTTTGGATATGTCGATAGCTTTCGTCAATCTGTCTATAGTATTCGAGTTCAGTTTTGTTGTCAGCTTCATTCTGTCGAGTTCCGTTTTAAACGCCTGAAGCTCGTTAGCACATATCCTGAATCGGTCTGTTGTTTTTACCTGTTCGTCCTCAAGATTGCATATCCTTTTCTTTAATTCTGCTATGTTTTCCATTACAATGTCATTGTACTCATTCTGTTTCTTTCCAAAGCCGTCAAGTCGGGCAGGAGTTTTGAAAACTCCATTCTTTTCCGATTCTGTATCGTATGTTTTTGCTTTTTCGGGTGTTATTTTCAAGTCCTGCATTTTATTTTCCTCCTCAATTTACCCTTTTACGCCAATATTCAAGTGTGTCGTCTATTGTCTGTTCGAGTGTTATTTCGGGTTTCCAGCCTGTATCGCCGTATATCTTTGTCGTATCAGCTTCGATTATCGGCACATCTACGGGTCTTAGCTTACTGCTGTCAACCTCTACCTTTATATCCGACTTTGACTTTCCTACTATCTTTTCCAGAATGCTTGATATTTCAACGGCATGACCGCTTCCAACGTTATAAAGCTCTCCTGCCTTACCTTTTTCGGCTATAAGCTCGTATGCACGCACTACGTCCCTTACGTCCGTAAAATCACGCTTTGCTGACAGATTTCCTACCTTTATCACTGCTTCTCTCTGTCCGCTTTCTATTTCCGCCGTCTGCTTGCAGAAGTCTGACACTACAAATATCGGCAGTTGTCCCGGGCCAACGTGTGTAAATGCTCTGACCATTATTATCTTCATTCCGTACGCACGGGCATATATCGACCCTATCATGGACTGACAGGCTTTTGTGGCAGCGTATATGTTACCTGGTCTTGGAATTTCGTCCTCAGTTATTGGGCAGGCACCCTCACGGACGTGTCCGTACTCCTCCCCTGAACCTATAAGCAGTATTCCCGCACTCTTATCAATTCCGGATTCCCTCATTGCGTCGAGAACGTTAAGTGTTCCTTTCACGTTGATATCCGTTGTAAGCTGCGGATTCTTCCATGACAGCGAAACTGAGCTTTGTGCTGCAAGATGAAATATGAAATCAGGTTTTACCTCTTCAAACAGCTCCTTTATGCTTTCCTTATCAAGTATGTTGAGCCTATGCACCTTACAGTCGGCGGCATTGAACTGCTCGTTCTCAAGGCACGTCACCTCGGTCTGATGACCGTTTCCTATAAGCTGTTTTGCAAGATATCCTCCCACAAAGCCTGCCGCACCTATTATCAGCGTTTTCATTGTTTTTCTTCACCCTTTCTTTCATCAAGTATTCCGTAGAGCGTTTCTATCACATTTGTGTTATTAAACTCTTTTATAACACGTTCATACCCTGCTTTTCCGTACTTCTCACGAAGCTGCGGTGATTTCGCAAGACACATTATTGCG
This sequence comes from Ruminococcus sp., assembly GCA_022641595.1. Taxonomy (GTDB): domain Bacteria; phylum Bacillota; class Clostridia; order Oscillospirales; family Ruminococcaceae; genus Ruminococcus. The sequence goes on from JALCDN010000019.1 coordinate 28,037, forward strand.
TTGGCAAGCTCATCTGCGTCCGAAGGCTTTACGGTTATTCCTGTTTCTCCGTCAATGCTCACCATCGGTACTCCTGTAGGCAAAGATGTATTTATTACCGGTTTTGAGTAAACCATCGCCTCAAGCTGCACTATCCCGAATGCCTCACTGCTTGCTACTGACGGCAGCACGAATATATCGCACTCCCTGAATGCCGCTTTCAGCTCCTTTTCAGGCATAAAACCCATAAAATGCACCTTTTCGGACACTTTGCATTCCTGTGCCGTATTTTTTAGCTCGTTTTCAAGAATTCCGGTTCCCGCAATGAAAAGCTCGCATCCGCTTACCTTTTCAAATGCCCGTATCAGCACGTCTACTCCCTTATAGTACACAAGCCGTCCTGTAAAAAACACCTTTATTGCTGTTTTGTCGACAAGCTTTTCGCTCAGTATCGGCATTGCCTCTGATTCAAGGTAATCTGCGGCGTCTATACCGTAAGGCAGTATACGGCATTTCTCACGATACTTCGAGATATACGGTGAACTATCAATATGGTTCTGCGTTGCGACTGTAATTACGTCAGCTCGTTTAAGGAATCTCATCATCAGTGGCTTATAGAAAAACAAGAGTTTTTTCTGCTTAACGATATCGCTGTGCCACGAAACTACCACACGTCCTTTGTAGCCCGACAGCAGACACGCAAGGTCGGCAAGCGGAAACGGCACATTTATATGCACGCAATCTGACTGCTTTGAAAGCCATCGGAACTTCCTGATAAAGTCAACTGACAGCGGACACGAAAAGTATGTTCCAAAGCTTGCACTTCTATACACTTTAATTCCGTTTACAAACTGGCTTCTGCTTTTTCCCTTGTCGTCACGGCACACAAGGACTTTCACCTCTGCACGTTCGAACAGTCCCTCAGCATATTGTTTGACAAGGCTTTCTATTCCTCCTATATGTGGAAAGTATGCCTTGTTTACTTCTAAAACTCTTAATTTTCCTTTATTTTCCATCAGATAAGCTCCCTGTAGATTTCATATAGCTTTTCGGCTGATTTTTCCCAGCTAAAGCTTTTAGCTCTTTCTATTCCTTCTCGGCTTAATCTTTCACGAAGCTCACTGTCCGTTGTGAGTCTTTCGAGTCCGTCCGATATGCTTTCCTCAGAATATGGGTCGATTATAACTGCACAGTCTGCTGTTACCTCAGGCAGTGATGCTGCTCCGGACACAAGAACAGGTACTCCGCTTGCCATTGCCTCAAGCGGCGGCATTCCGAAGCCCTCGTATATCGACGGAAACACGAATGCTGTTGCTCCGCACATAAGTTCGTTCATATCCTCGCTCGGAACGTACTTTGTGAATATTATCCTGTCCTCGAGCTTCATTTGCTGTGCTTTGGCAAATATGCTGTCATACAGCCAGCCTTTTCCGCCTGCAAGGACGAGTTTCGGTGCATCGTTTCCGTAATGTGCAACGAATTGTGCATAACCGCCTATAAGTCTTTCGAGGTTTTTTCTTGGCTCTATCGTTCCGAGATAAAGAAAATACTCCCCCTCTATACCGAGTGACTTCTTGACTTCCGGTATCCTTTCGGGATTTTGTGCCGGGTGAAACTTTCTGCCATCAACTCCGCAAGGTACAACTCTGAGCTTATTTTCGTGCTGTGGGAAATATTTAAGTATTTCCGATTTGGAAAATTCCGAATCCGTCACGATAAGGTCTGCTCTTTTCATTGACCGTTTAAGACCAGTATCAAGCATATATTTTGTTCTTGCCCTTACTGTTTCCGGAAATGCCTTATACACCATATCATGCACGGTTACAACACTTTTTCCCTTAACGCAAGGCGGTACTATATAATTGAAAAAATGCGTCAGGTCGCTCCTGCCGAAAAACGCACTGTATGGTACAGGCAGAAAATTCGATGCAAATCGATAGATATATCCCGAAAAATGTGATATTTCCGGCTTTATTCCCTCTGCCGAAAACGGTCTGAGACGTTCAAGCTTTATCTCGTCGTTTTTCCTTGAGAAAAAATTATAGCTGTACTCATTTTCAGGATACATTCTTGCAATAGCTGTTGTCTGTCCTGCCTCGCACCAGCCTATTCCTGTTATTCTGTCGCTTATCAGCGGTAATGCGTCGAATGCAATTTTCATTTTCTTATTCATGTTCCCTTATTTTATTACCAAAATCGTCAAGCATATCATTTGTCTGACTTATTGAAAAGCCTATGCTGCTACGCAAAAATCCGCCTTTTACACATGGTATCCCTTTTGAACGGATTTCATCATACTTTGACAATGCTTCTTCTTTTGTCATCTGTCCTTTATCAAGTGACATCGTTATAATGGTTAACTGCTCAAGCATTGACAATACTGTTACCTTTTCATATCCGTTTTTTTCGCTTCCAAGTGTTAATATCACAATATTTTACCTCTCAATTTTAATTTCTGCTTGTGTGACTATAAACACAACGGGCGAACACTGTTCGCCCATCGTTTAAGTTCAGAAACTTCTCCGGCAGGCTTCTAAGCACGCATCTTTTCTTAAGATTTATACATAATTCCTATCAGTTACAGTCTCTTACGGCCGATTTTATCAGCCGAGTATATTTTTTACCTTTATTTCGTCTTCTACGAGCTTCATATCGTTCTCTACCATTCTCTTTACAAGGTCTGCAAACGATATTTCTCTCTTCCAGCCGAGTGTTTTTTCTGCCTTTTCAGGATTGCCCAGAAGTATATCAACTTCGGCAGGTCTGAAGAACTTCTTGTTTATCTTCACAATTGTCTTGCCGTTTGCCTTATTTACGCCAATTTCGTCTATGCCTGAGCCTTTCCACTCAATTTCGATTCCAACGTGTCCGAATGCTGTTTCCACAAATTCACGAACAGTTCTTGTCTCGTTTGTTGCTATAACGTAGTCATCAGGCTTATCCTGCTGAAGCATAAGCCACATTGCTCTTACATAGTCCTTGGAATGTCCCCAGTCTCTCTTTGAGTCCATATTTCCAAGCTCTACATAGTCCTGTACGCCCTGCTTGATTCTTGCAACTGCCATTGTTATTTTTCTTGTTACAAACTCTATTCCTCGTCTCTCAGACTCGTGATTGAAAAGTATTCCTGAGCAAGCAAACATATTATAGCTCTCACGGTAGTTCTTTGTTATCCAGTGTCCGTAAAGTTTTGCTACGCCATATGGACTTCTCGGATAAAACGGTGTTGTTTCGCACTGTGGTATTGCCTGTACAAGTCCGAACATTTCCGATGTTGATGCCTGATAGAATCTGCACTGCGGCTTTACTATTTTTATTGCCTCGAGCATATTTGTTACGCCTATTGCGTCGATATCTGCTGTTCCGAGCGGTGTATCCCAGCTTGTTGCAACAAACGACTGTGCGGCAAGGTTATAAACCTCGTCTGCCTGTGATATCTTCATTGCGGATATCAGCGAAACAGGGTCTGTCATATCGGCATATATCAGTGTTACCTTATCTTTTAAATGCTCGATATTACCATAGTCTACTGTTGCCTTTCTTCTCCAGATTCCATAAACCTTGTAGCCCTTTTCAAGCAGAAGCTCTGCAAGATATGAGCCGTCCTGTCCTGTTATACCTGTTATAAG
>JALCDN010000020.1 GCA_022641595.1 Ruminococcus sp.
ATTTTATAAGTTTTTCGCTTCCGAAAGCGTATCCTATTCTCATTCCTGCCATTGAGCGTGACTTTGAGAAGGTCTGTATAACAAGAAGATTGTCGTACTTTTCAATAAGTGGCAGACAGCTTTTTGCACCGAAATCAACATATGCCTCGTCAATCATTACAACAACATCAGGATTAGCCTTAACAATGCGTTCAATCATATCAAGGCTTTCCTGAACACCTGTCGGGGCGTTTGGATTTGGGAAAATGATTCCGCCGTTTTCGCAGTAATAGTCATTTTCGTCTATTGTAAAATCTTCCTTCAAAGCGGCACATTTGTATGGTATTCGGTAGATATCTGCCCATACGTCATAGAATGAGTAGGTTATATCCGGGAAAATGACTGGCTTTTTGGAATTGAAAAATGTCATAAATGCCATTGAAATAACGTCATCAGAGCCTACTCCTATAAAAATCTGAGACGGCTTTACATTGTAATATGCTGACAGCTCATTTGCAAGAACTTCAGAATTTGTATCGGGATAAAGTCTCATTCTCGAGTAGTCGAAATCGTCTGCCACTGCCTTTACAAGCGGGGATGGCGGATACGGATTCTCATTTGTATTAAGTTTTATAACATTTTTTTCCTTTGGCTGTTCTCCGGGAACGTAAGGATCTGCTTTTCTGACATTTTTCTCCCAATCGGAAACACTGCTCATAATCATCGCTCCTAAAAATTATTCAAATCTTACCTTAATTGCATTGGCGTGAGCTGTAAGTCCTTCACGTTCGGCAACAAGTACTATATCGTCCTTAGCCTCTTCAAGAGCTTCCTTTGTATAATAAATGTAGCTTGAACGTTTCAGAAAACTTGCGACACCAAGCGGTGAGAAAAATCTTGCCGTACCGCTTGTCGGAAGGACGTGGTTAGGACCTGCATAGTAGTCACCAAGAGGTTCAGAAGCGTAATGTCCGAGGAAAATTGAGCCTGCATTGTCAAGTGCTCCGAGAAGCTCCATAGGGTTGTCCATAAGAACTTCAAGGTGTTCCGGAGCAATAGCATTTGCGATTTCTGCTGCACAGTGTCTGCACTCGCATATAATTACAGCACCATAGTCTTCAAGTGACTTTTCGATGATATCTTTTCTGGAAAGTGATTTTACCTGACGTTCAATTTCCTTTATTGTCTCATCTGCAATTTTTTCGCTTGTAGTAACGAGTATTGCGGATGCAAGCTTGTCGTGTTCAGCCTGTGACATAAGGTCTGCGGCGACGAACTTAGGGTTGGCGGTTTCATCGGCCATTACCAGAATTTCGCTCGGACCTGCAATCATATCAATATCAACCGTTCCATAAAGAAGCTTCTTTGCGGTTGCAACGTATATATTTCCGGGACCTACAATTTTATCAACCTTAGGAATTTCCTCTGTACCGTATGCAAGAGCAGCTATAGCCTGAGCACCTCCTGAAAGGAATACTCTGTCGACTCCACAAACAGCTGCTGCAACGAGAATATCCTTATTCGGTGTACCGTCCTTGCAAGGAGGAGTTACCATTATAATTTCCTTGACGCCTGCAATCTTAGCCGGAATTGCGTTCATAAGCACGCTTGACGGGTATGCAGCCGTACCTCCGGGAACATACAGACCGACTCTTTCAAGTCCTCTTATTTTCTGACCGAGAATAACTCCGTTTGCCTTTGCATTGATGAAACCCTGTTCACGCTGACGGTTATGAAAATCAGCAATATTTTCCATTGCGTTCAGAAGTGCGTCAACAAATTCCTCATCGGCCTCATCGAGAGCATCATTTATAACATCTCTCGGAACCTCATAGTATTCAGGAAGATGACCGTCAAATTGCAGTGTATAGTCTTTTACTGCCTTATCGCCGTTTTCCTTGACATTTTCTATTATAGCACGAACGGTTTCTTCAACCTTTTTATTTGTTTCGCCGCTTCTTTTTTTAAGTTCCTTGAGAAGTTCTTTTTCATCTGAACCGTTTGCAAATATTTTTTTCATTATAAGCACTCCTTTATTCGTTTTACAAGCTCCTCTATTTCCTCGTGACGCATTTTAAGGCTTACGGTATTTACTATAAACCTTGCCGAAATACTGCATATATCCTCGACAACCTCAAGACCGTTTTCTTTGAGAGTTGTACCTGTTTCAACTATATCGACTATTCCGTCTGAAAGCTCAAGCAGAGGTGCAAGCTCAACCGAGCCTTCTATTTTTACTATTTCAACGTCCATTCCCTTTGATTCAAAGAAAGTTCTTGCAACATTTGGATATTTTGTGGCAATTGTCTTTACTCCGAAGCCGCTGTAAAAGTCGCATCCTTTTTTGGCGGCAAGTGCAAATTTGCATTTACCGAAACCTAAATCAATAAGCTCAAAGAATTTGCCGTTCATTTCCATAATAGTGTCCTTACCGACAACACCAAGGTCACAAACTCCGTGTTCAACGTAAGTAATAACGTCATTTGCCTTAGCGAGTACGACTTCAAGGTTTCCGTCGGGAACCGGAAGTATAAGTTTTCTTCCTTTTTCGTGAACGGAAGTGCAGTCATATCCGAGCTTTTCAAACAGTCCTACTGTATCCTTTTCGAGTCTGCCTTTAGTCAGAGCAATTCTGAGTGGTTTATTCATCTTACTGCCTCCGTTGAGCCGTCTTCCTCACCGACGATAATTATTTTGGAAATTTTCTTTTCCTTAGCGTATTCTCTTACAGCGTTTATGTCATCAAAGAGTGCATTTTCGACAATTTCGCCGTCATTTCTCATTCTTTCGGCAACAATAAGTGCCTGAGTTTCTCTGCCCGGCGTGCCAAATACGATTGCATCGGCACAGCGTGGGTGAAGATTTTCTGTATTTTTGGCATTTACCTTTGCAGCGGCGTCAACATTCACAGCAAATCCTATTGCAGGAATATCGTATCCGAATTCAGAAATCAGCTTATCATAGCGTCCGCCTGAAAGCACCTCATCGCCGTGGCCTGCAAGGTAGCCCTTGATAACAAGGCCGGTATAATAATTTGTTTTGTTTACAAGTCCGAGGTCTACTGTTATGTTGCAGTCATAGCCGCAGATTTGTGAAATATTGCTGTATATGTCGCTTAATTCATCGAGTATGCGGCTTATTTTCTTATCAGGCATAACCTTTTTGGCTTTTTCAAAGACTTCCTCTCCGCCAAAGAGTGCAGGAAGTTTTTTAAGAGCTGTTGTAACGCTGCTTGTTCCTATTGCGTCAAGCAGGTCATTAAGTGCAGGGAAATTTTTTGTTTCGATTAGCTGTCTTATGAGTTCTTTTTTACTGTCTGAAACATCGAGTCGGCTGACAAGCTCTTTAAAAATTGCGATATTACCGATTTCGAGTGAAAATTCGCTTCCGCACGCTTTAAGTGCGGAGGCTGCTGTTGAGATGACTTCAAGGTCGGCTGTTTTGGATTGTGAACCGATAAGTTCGATACCTGTCTGTAAAATCTCATCGCTTCTGCCTTTAAGTGCAGGTTCAGTCCGATAAACCTGTTGATTGTAATATATTCTTAGTGGGAGTGTAGCGTCCTTGAGACGTGTTGCCACAGCTCTTGCGATTGGTATTGTTGAATCCGGTCTTATAACGATAAGTCTTCCCTTGCTGTCGGAGAGCTTATATAAATTCTCCTGAGGAAAGTAGCTTGTATTATGGTTAAACACGTCATAAAATTCAAGTCCCGGTGTAATAAATTCGCAGTAACCTCTGCTTCTGAATATTTTATGGATTGAATTTTCAATTTCACGTCTTATGAAGCTTTCGTCGAACAGCAGGTCTTTTGTGCCTTCCGGGGTAATCAAGTCATAATTTTTCATAAATCCTCCTAAACGCTTTAGCGTGCTACTATGCTAACATAATAACATACAGGCTCAATTAAGTCAAGCTAAAAGAACGACATTTGTGCAGAATCTGGTAAATCGCCCAAAGCTCCCATACTTTTAAGTGCTTCTATTGTTGTTTTTGACGCACCGCTCTTAGACTGAAGTTCTTCTGCTGAGATAAATCCGCCTTCCTGAGCGGCTTCGTAGATACCTTTTGCGGCATTTTCTCCTACGCCTGAGATTGCGGAAAACGGTATTCTTATTTTTCCGTCCTCTATCAGATATTTAGTTGCGTGTGATTTATACAGGTCAACCGGAAGAAATCCGTAGCCTCTGGTCATCATTTCGTTGACAATGAGCAGAATATCATAGAGGTCGGCTTCTTTTTTGCTGCGGTCGTTGCCTTTTGCTTTAAGCTCCTCAATCTTAGCTCTTACAGCACTTATTCCCTGTACAGCAAGCTCGGCATCAAAGTCCTCACCTCTGACAGTGAAATATGTTGCATAAAATTCAAGTGGCTTGTACAGCTTGAACCAGCCGAGTTTTATTGCCGCAATGACATAAGCAGCGGCGTGAGCTTTAGGAAACATATATTTAATTTTAAGGCAGCTCTCTATATACCATTCAGGAACATTATGGTCTTTGAGCATCTGAATTCTTTCCGGGGTAAATGTTTTTGGAGCTTTACCCTTTCTTGTATCCTCCATAATCTGAAAAGCCTGTTTTGGCTCAACGCCCTTATAGAGCAAATACGTCATAATGCTGTCACGAGTACCGATAACATCAGAAATTGTACATTTTTGGCTGTCAATGAGGTCTTTAGCATTTCCGAGCCAAACATCTGTACCGTGAGACAGTCCTGAAATTTGCAGAAAGTCGCTGAATTTTGTTGGTTTTGCGTCAAGCAGCATCTGGATTGTAAAACCCGTACCCATTTCAGGAATGCCAAGGCTTCCTGTAGGGCAGTATATCTGGTCGGCAGTAACACCGAGAACTTCGCACGAAGTACACATTTTTATGACTTCAGGGTCTGCACCCGGAACATCTTTGATTTTAATTCCCGTCATATCCTCAAGGTGTTTGTAGAGTGTCGGAACAACGTGACCGAGTTCATCAAGTTTAAGAATAGTGTCATGAAGTGAGTTGAAGTCAAAGTGGGTAGTAATTACCTGTGAGTCGGCATCGTCCGCAGGGTGCTGAACCGGTGTAAAGTCATAGACCTCAAAGTCAGACGGTACAACTACCATTCCTCCGGGGTGCTGACCTGTTGTACGCTTGATTCCCGTACAACCGATAGCAAGTCTGTTTTCCTCGGCGGGATTCATATTGATATTATTTTCCTCGAGATATTTTTTAGCATATCCATATGCAGTTTTGTCTGCAACGGACGAAATCGTGCCTGCCTTGAATACATTATCCTTGCCGAAAAGCTCCTCAGTGTAACGATGAGCCCAGAACTGGTACTCGCCTGAAAAATTAAGGTCAATATCAGGTGCTTTATCGCCGTCGAATCCGAGAAATGTTTCAAAAGGAATATCATGTCCCTCACGAATCATATCACTTCCGCAATCCGGGCAATTCTTTGCAGGCATATCGTATCCTGAGCCATATGTACCGTCTTGTATAAACTCACTGTGCTTGCACTTTGGGCAAACATAATGCGGCGGAAGCGGATTTACCTCCGATATTCCTGCCATAGATGCTACAAATGACGAGCCTACTGAGCCTCTTGAACCTACCATATAACCGTGTTCGACAGAGTTCCACACAAGCTTCTGGGCTATTATATAAAGAACTGAAAATCCGTGTTTTATAATTGAAGAAAGCTCACGGTTGAGTCGTTTCTCTACGATTTCCGGAAGTGGGTCGCCGTAAATCTCTCTTGCACGTTCGTTAGTAATTCTTGTAAGCTCCTCTTCTGCACCGTCGATTGTAGGTGTAAAAGTTCCCTTAGGAATTGCACGCATAATTTCAATCTGGTCAGCAATCATATTGGTGTTTGTTATAACGACTTCCTTAGCCTTATCTTCTCCGAGATAAGAAAATTCCCTGAGCATTTCATCGGTTGTACGCAGGTACAGCGGCGGTTGAAATTCAGCGTCTTTAAAGCCCATTCCCGACAACAGAATTTTTCTGAAAACAGCGTCCTTCGGGTCGAGAAAATGAACATCGCAAGTAGCGCATACCGGTATTGCAAGTTTATCTCCTAATTCAACAATTTTCTTATTATATTCGATAAGGTCATCAAATGATTCGGCAATACCCTCACGAATCATAAATTCGTTATTTTTTATAGGTTGTATTTCAAGGTAATCATAGAAGCTTGCAAGTTTCTCGATTTCCTCCTCAGACTTTCCGTCTACAATTGCTCTGAACAGCTCACCTGATTCGCAGGCACTGCCGAAAATAAGTCCCTCACGGTGAGCAAGCAATACTGACTTTGGAATAAGAGGTTTTTTATAGAAATATTTTATGTATCCGTAAGAAACAAGCTTGTAGAGATTTTTCATTCCTGCCTGATTTCTGACGAGTATTATCTGATGGAATGATTTTAACTTTTTTACATCAATTGAGCCTGATTTGATGTTAAGTTCGTCAAGCGTTGCAAGATTCTGCTGTGAGACAAGTCTTCCTACAAGCTCGATATAAATCTTAGCAAGCATTGCGGCATCATCTGAAGCTCTATGATGGTCGAATTTTCCGAGTTTTAAGTGCTTTGCGACAATATTAAGCTTGTGCTTTGCAAGCTCAGGCAGCATACACTGACATAAAACCAACGTATCTATTGAAGTAAAATCAAATGAAATGTCGTGGCGCATACAAACTGCACGAATAAACGAATTATCAAATTTTGCATTATGTGCAACAAGAACCGGATTTTCACCGCAAAATTCAATGAACTTCTTAACAGCTTCGAATTCATCAGGTGCATTTGCAACCATTTCGTCAGTAATTCCTGTAAGCTCCGTTATTTTTTCGGGTATATGCTTCTGTGGATTTACCATTGTATTAAAGCTGTCAATAATCTTCATATTTTTCAGCTTTACCGCACCTATTTCGGTAAGTCGTTCTCTTGCGCAGCTAAGACCTGTAGTTTCAACATCAAATACGATAATTTCGTCATTAACGCTTCTTGTATCGGGACGGTCGATTATAGACGAGCGGTCTATATCGTTCACAACATAAGCCTCGCAGCCGTATATTATTTTAAAACCTTTTGGCGTGTTGTACATAGCATCAGGAAACGCCTGAACGTTTCCGTGGTCGGTAATTGCAATCGCCTGATGTCCCCAGAAATTTGCACGTTCTATAAGCTTCGGAGCTTCTGTAACTGCGTCCATTGCCGACATATTAGTATGGCAGTGAAGCTCTACTCTTTTTTCCGGATACAGATCCATTTTCGGTATACGTTTTACCTGAATGATTGAATCGGCTTTTATTACGATATCGTGTGCATACTGGTCAAAATCTATTTTTCCGGAAACAATAAGTGCAGCACCATTCTTGATTCCGCCAAGTGGCAGAGCGTCGATGCTTTCATTTGTACCGAAGATTTTAGCAACGACAGAGCCTCCAAAGTCGGTAATACTGTATGTAACGACTTTTCTTTCATTTCTGAGTTCTTTTACCTCAGATGCAAATACATCTCCGATTACGACAACTTTTTCGCCAAGATTCTTGATAGCTTCTGATATTGGCTGAGGTTTTTCACGAATAGCTCTACCCTTTATGATTGTTGCCGATTCGGGGTCAAAATCAAGACTTATAGCATCTTCGTCTATCGACTGAGACGGAATGGCAGCTGAAATCTCATCAATTTTTTCTTCCTCAGCCGTTTTTTCCTGAGCAAGCTGACTGCTGTAATCAGGAAGCTGTGCCTGAACCTTTGCAATCATTTCCTCATAGCTTTCTTTTGAAACGCTCTCTTCGCCTTCAAGCTCAACGCTGACTTTAAGTCCGAACTGATTATATATAAGCTTTGAAAAGCTGCCTGAAAAATCATATTTACGAAGTATGTCGAGTCCGCCGTGCTTTAGTGATATTTTTAAAACAGAATCCGAAAAGTGAACCTGTGCATCGTTCATAAAGCCGTTCACAACTGAAATATCACGTCTCAGCATTTCTATCATTGTTTCGTAGTACGGCATTCCGAACAAAGATGCGTCATATCTTGGTGAAAGCCGCATTTTGTCGAGTTTCACAGCACTCTCCATACTTTTTTCAAAGGCAATTATGTCCGCATACTCAAGAAGTGACGGAAACACGGCGTAAATAGTAATTCCGCTTAATTTCTTTGTATATGTAATTTTATATATATCACCATTTTTTATTGATTCAGGAATTTCGACTTCATAATCTTTAAGAAACTTTTCAAGATTTTCCTTCATAGCTTAAAGCATCGAAATCTCCGACAGGAGTTCGGATACTATGTCCTCCTCTTTGATTTTTCTGACGATTTCGCCTTTTTTGAAAATTATTGCACATCCGTCACCGCCTGCGATTCCGATATCGGCTTCACGGGCTTCCCCAGGGCCATTTACTGCACACCCCATAACTGCAACTGTTATATCCTTGTCTACGTTATTAAGTGCCTGCTCAACCTGTTTTGCAACGCCTACGAGGTCAATTCTTGTGCGTCCGCAGGTCGGGCATGAAACGAAGCGTACTCCGCCACGTTTTCCGATACATTTAAGTATATCCCTTGCGGCATATATTTCTTTTACAGGGTCATCGGTAAGTGAAACCCTTATGGTTTCACCTATGCCGTCACAAAGAAGCGAACCTATTCCAACGGCTGATTTTATAAGTCCCATTCTTTCCGTTCCTGCCTCGGTAACTCCAAGATGCAGCGGATAATTGCACATTTGTGCGGCAAGCCTGTAGCAGGCAATCATTTTATTTACATCAGATGATTTAATTGAAATAACTATGTCGTCAAAGTCGAAGCGTTCGAGAAGCTTTGCGTGATTCATTGCACTTTCTACAAGTGCCTCAGGAGTTGGCGAACCATATTTTGCAAGAAGCTCCTTTTCAAGAGAGCCTGAATTTACACCTATTCTTATCGGAATATTTTTTGATTTACAGGTATCGGCAACAGCCTTTACCCTGTCCATATCTCCGATATTTCCCGGATTTATACGAATTTTATCAATGCCTGCTGCAGCTGCCTCAAGAGCGAGTCTGTAATCAAAATGGATATCGGCAACAAGCGGTATTGACACTTTTTCTTTTATTGCCGGTATAAGCCTTACAGCGTCCATATCCGGAATTGCGGCTCTTATTATTTCACAGCCGGCTTTTTCAAGTTCAACAGCCTGCTCTACACTGCCCTGAATATCGTCAGAACGTCTGTTAAGCATAGACTGAATGTATATATGTCTGCCGTCGAGCAGACAGTTTCCCACTTTTACAGGGTGAATATTTCTCATAAAAAAACACCTAACCTTTTATAAGCTTAAGAATATCGTTGTACGTTACAAAAATCATAAATGCAAAGAGAAGAAACATTCCTGCCACATGAACATAACCCTCATGCTCAGGCTTTACAGGCTTGCGTCTTACAGCTTCAACGAGAAGGAACATAAAACGACCTCCGTCAAGTGCAGGAATAGGAAGCAAGTTGCATATTCCGACATTTATTGTAATGAATATTGTAAGATTCATAAGTGACATTACTTTTTCCTTGATATTTATACCTACAGAAGCCGCCTGACCTATAGTTGATACTATTCCTACAGGGCCTGACAAGTCATTGACGCTGTACTGTCCTGTAATAAGGTCAGACAGTGACAGCCATGTAAGTCTTATAATGGATACCGTATCCTTTGCCGAATACGAAACAACATTGAGCGGAGATTTATTCAGACCTTTAAGATAAAAATCTATCATTCCTTTTGTTTTTGTATCTTCAAACTTCACGTTATTAAATTCAAGCTTCTGACCGTTACGATTTACAACGAGGTCAAAGCTGTTTTCCTTGCTGCTTGAAAGTTCATATACAAGGTCTGAATCGGTAAACATTCTAAGACCGTTCACTGAGTAAATCACATCGCCCTCACGAAGTCCGCATTCGTAGCTTGACGACTGATACTGTGTTGTTTGACCGCTTTCGTTTTTTACACCATGAAATCCGGCAATCTGCATACTTGGTATCTTGCCGCCCATAGATGTCAGAATAATTATGAGGACAAATCCAAGTAAAACGTTCATAAAAGCACCTGCCACAACAACGAGCATTCTTTGCCACACAGCTTTGTTATTGAAAGCACGTTTATCATCGCTCGAGTCGTCCTCGCCTTCCATAGCACAGAATCCGCCTATAGGAAAAAGTCTGAGTGAATATTCAGTTTCACCTTTCTGAAACTTAACTATTCTCGGACCCATACCGATTGCGAACTTGTTTACTTTTATTCCGCATGATTTTGCTACTGCAAAGTGTCCGAATTCATGGATTGCGATTATCAGTCCGAAAATCAGAATTGCTATAATGATTTTTAACATATACAATATGCCTCCAGCCTTATTTCACAATATTTTTCACATACTCACGAGCTGCTTTATCCGCCTTTGCTATATCTTCATAGTTATTAATTTGGGTAAACGGGAATTTATCAAGAACAGATGAAACGATTTCGCCTATTTCGAGAAAGCTGATTTTCTCTTTCAGGAAAAGAGCAACTGCTTCTTCGTTTGCAGAATTGACAAGGCAAGGATATGCACCTGCGAGCTTTATAGCTTTTATTGCGGCACTGAGACATTTAAATGTGTCATAATCAGGCTTTTCAAATGTCAGCGTGCCGTAATCTGTGAGTGAAAGGTGATTTGTCGGACACTCGACCCTGTCAGGATACAGAAGTGCATACTGTATCGGAATCTTCATATCCGGTACACCCATTTGTGCAATTACGGAGCAGTCATTATATTCAACTGCTGAATGTACAACACTTTGTCTGTGGACGACAATTTCTATCTGTTCCGGTTTAAGGTCAAAGAGCCACTTTGCTTCGATAAATTCAAGACCCTTGTTCATAAGCGTAGCGGAATCTATTGTAATTTTGCTGCCCATGCTCCAGTTAGGGTGATTGAGAGCCTGTGCAACCGTTACATTACGAAGCTGCTCAGTAGTCCTGCCAAAAAACGGGCCACCTGATGCTGTAAGAATTATTTTGCTGAGCTGTTCCCTTTTATTACCCTGAAGACATTGAAAAATAGCGGAATGTTCGCTGTCAACAGGATAAATCTTCACATTTTTCTTTTTAGCGGCTTCCGTTACAAGAGTACCGCCGGCGACGAGTGTCTCTTTATTTGCAAGTGCCACATCGGTTCCGGCATCAATTGCTGTAAGAGTTGGCAGAAGTCCTACCATTCCGACAACTGAATTTAAAAGAATATCGCAGTTTTTAGCTGCCGCTATTGTGCAGAGTCCGTCCATACCGGTCAGAACTTTAGCTGATGTGTCACGCAGATTTTCTTTAAGGCGGCTATAATATTCTTCGTTAAAAACGCAGACATATTCAGGTTTATACTTTCTTGCCTGAGCTTCGAGCATATCTATATTACTGCCTGCTGATATTGCAGATATGGCAAATCCGTGTTTATCGGCAACTTCAGTTGACTGCGTACCAATCGACCCTGTTGAGCCGAGAATTGAAATTCTTTTCATAATTATTACGTACCTTTCGCAGTTATCTCACATTTGGGCATCTCTAAAAATCTATGAAATTTTATTGCTTTCTATAACATAAAAAGGGACTAAATTTTCAGAGCTTATTTTTCATTGGCAAATATTACTCCAAAGAAAAACGCTCATTATTAGTCCCTCTGATATCATGATGCGGCTATTTGTAGAAGTCGCCTGCTGACACAAATGCATAAAAAGTTGGCATAACGAATAAAACGCTATCGAATCTGTCCATAATTCCGCCGTGTCCCGGCATTATCTTACCATAGTCCTTAATGCCGCACTGACGCTTTATCAGTGAGGCCGAAAGGTCACCGATAGTACCTATTACGGCGCAAATCATTCCAGTTACGGCAGTTATGATATAATTCACCTTGATATTTTCGTCAGAAATATAATTTGCATATACAAAATTGAAAGCAACGAACACAATTCCGGTAATAATAATTCCTCCGACAAGTCCCTCTACAGTTTTTTTGGGGCTTATTGTCGGGCAGAGCTTATGCTTGCCGAAGAAAGTGCCTGCAAAATACGCACCTGAGTCTGCAATCCATGCACCGCAAAGACCGAGAATAAGTAAAACTATACCATGTTTATCATCGAGAGCTTCAGTTTTAAGTGCAGTCAGCATAGCTTCCGGAACAATAAAAGAAACTGCGGCAATAAATGTCACTTGTTCGTATTTCAATACCTCATGTTTACTGATAAATGTTATAAACAAAGCAAAAATCAAAGCAATCTGAAAAACGAGCTTATATTCATAAAGCTTTGTTGCATAAATCAGTGGAATAAGCACTCCGTAAGCAATTGCCGGAATCGAAGCCGAATAAAATTTCACACATGAAGCTGCTCTCAGAAGTTCAAAAATCATCATTCCGATGACGAAAGCGACGGTAATCGGTAACAAAATGGTGTTATGCAGGATAAAAACTATAACGGCTATGACTATTGCAACGGCTGCCGAAAGAATTCTAACCTTCAAATCAGACACCTCCGAAGCGGCGGTTTCGCTCGGAATATTCAATAAGAGCTTTATCGAGCTCCTTTGGTGTAAAGTCCGGCCATAGAACCTTAGTGAAGTAGTATTCAGCATAAGCAGACTGCCATATCATATAGTTCGACAATCTTTGCTCGCCGCTTGGACGGATAAGGAGGTCAACGTCCGGCATACCTTTTGTATAGAGGTAATCGTTAAACATTTTCTCATTTATATCCTCAGGTTTGAGACTGCCGTTTGCGGAAAGCTCAGCAATGCGGCGTGCAGCGTGAACAATTTCGTCACGTCCGCCGTAATTTACAGCCATCATAAGGTTCATTTCGGTGTAATCCTTTGTGTCCTCTTCAAGCTTTATCATTTTCTCCTGAAGGTCGGCATCGAAGCGGCTTTTGTCGCCAACGAAAATCATTCTTGTATTTTCCGAAAGGAAGTTCCTTACATCGACAATATAGTCTCTGAAAAGCTCCATAATTGTATTGACCTCGTCAGCAGGACGCTGCCAGTTTTCAGTGGAAAAGGCATAGAATGAGATATTTTTCAGACCGATATCCTTGCAGTAGCGAACAATTTTCTTGAAGTTTTTTGCTCCCTCTCTGTGACCGAAGCTTCTCGGAAGACCACGGCGTTTAGCCCATCTTCCGTTGCCGTCCATAATAAATCCGATATGATTCGGAAGATTTTCCGGCAGAGAAGTCTCGTTTTTTTTATTTAAAAATGCCATAATTTCTCCCAATCAAATCATATGCTCATGATTTCTTTTTCTTTTTCAGTAACAGACTTATCAGCATCGACGCAGAATTTATCGGTAATATCCTGAACTTCCTTTTCGTATTCTTTCATATCGTCCTCAGTGATTTCGGAATTTTTCTTCATTGATTTGAATTTTTCGATACAGTCACGTCTTATTGAGCGTATAGAGACCTTACATTCCTCACCATATTTTTTAATGGATTTGCAAAGTTCTTTACGTCTTTCCTCTGTAAGCTGAGGGAAAACAAGGCGGATAGCTTTTCCGTCATTTGTAGGAGTAATTCCGACGTCAGAATTTATGATAGCTTTTTCGATAGCTTTCATTGACGACATATCCCAAGGCTGAATAACGAGGATTCTTGCTTCGGAAACAGAAATTGCAGCCATCTGGTTAAGCGGTGTCGGAGCACCATAGTAATCAACAACGACTTTGTCGAGCACTGATGGATTTGCACGACCTGCACGGATAGAAGCAAATTCATTTTCGAGATTTTTTATACATTTTTCCATTTTTTCCTTTGCGGAACTAATTTGTTCGTTCATAAAAAACTTCCTTTCAAAATAAGAGTTTGTCTTTATAAATTTTTTTCACTTACAATAGTACCTACATCTTCGCCCATAACGGCATCGTAGATATTATCAGGACGACTCAGGTCAAATACGAGCATAGGCATTTTGTTGTCACGGCACATTGAAGCCGCAGTACTGTCCATAACGGCAAGTTCGTCCTTGAGTACCTGAGTAAATTCGAGTGTTTTGAATTTAACGGCATCAGCGTACTTATGTGGGTCTTTGTCGTAAACGCCGTCAACGAGAGTAGCTTTAAGGAATATTTCGCATTCAGTTTCAACAGCTCTGAGAACTGCAGCTGTATCGGTTGAGAAGAACGGATTACCTGTACCGCAGCCGAATATAACGACTCTGCCCTTATTCATATGTCTTATAGCCTTGTTTCTGATATAAGGCTCTGCTACCTGCTGCATAGTGATAGCAGTCTGTACACGAACGTCAACTCCGAGATTTTCGAGAGCGTCAGCAAGAGCGAGAGCGTTCATAGCCGTTGCCAGCATACCTATGTGGTCAGCTCTTGTTCTGTCCATATCGCCGCATGAGCGTCCACGCCAGAAATTTCCGCCGCCAACAACTATGCCTACCTGAACACCTGCATCAACGCATTTTTTAATGCTTTTGCATATATTTGTTATGACATTATAGTCAAAGCCTGTTTTCTTTTCGCCGGCGAGAGCTTCGCCGCTTACTTTCAGTAAAATTCTTTTATATTTTGGTTTCATAATTCACCTCATAAAAATAATAATCTTCTTACGGCAGCTTCAAAAAAACTATTCAATTAAAAAATCGGAAAAGTGCAGCTGTAAATAAGATTTGCATAGCTTATGCTGTACATATCTGATTTTCTTGAAACAAATTTTCATAGGCTCCATTATATTTTACACTATTTTTCAATAAGTGTAAAGACCTTTTTCAAAAAAATGCAAATAAATCATCGTACTTGACACCATTTTAAAAAAATTGTAAAACACCACTTTTTCTATAGGCTATCATAAAATTATCACATTGGGAAATATAATTATAAACATAAGTAATTCAGGCATACCGACAAAGCAGTGAATTAAATTTTGTGATTGCTTTGCTATATAGCCTCTTTATATATTTAAAATTTCTTTGCTACATCAAAATGAATTATTTATATGGAACTTCCGAAAAATTATCTTCTGTATTTTACATTTTTCAGATGTCCCTGATATGAAAGGGTGTTTTTTATGTCAGATTTCAACAACGATAACTTCAATCAACAAAACAATAATCAAGATGACAGCAATGGCTCTGCCTACAGCTATACTTCACCTGTTACCTCAGATGCATCCGATAAAAAGCCAAAAAAGAAAAAACCTTTTTTTCTTAAAGCTATTGCTTTTGTAGTTTGTATGGCTTTTGTCGGTGCAGGCTCTATTGAATGCTACAGGTACGCAGAAAAAAATCCTAAGCTCTCTGTTCTTGAAGATATAAGCAACAGCAGTAAGAAAGACAGTAAAACTGCTGATTCACAGTCCTCTTCCGATGAAAGCCAAAGCACCTCTGCAAGCTCAGACTCATCATCAAGCAAAAGCTCAACAAAGAAAAAAGATTTGCCAAGCATCATCGACCTTGCTTCCCGTGACAGCACAAAAACTGTACCTGAAATCGTCGACGATGTTATGCCGTCTGTTGTAGGCGTTTCTGCTACGTTTGACTATACCGGCGGCAGCAGCAGCTCATCGCCTTTCGATGACAACAACAATAATAACGAATTCGGTTTTGGTTTCGGTGACGGTTTTTCAAATCAGTCTCCATCACAGTCTCAGTCTCAGGAAATAAAAGGCACAGGTACCGGTATCGTTATGACTAAAGACGGCTATATTGTTACTAATGCACACGTTATTTACGACGACCAGTATAACTGCGGCGAAGCTGTTGACGTTTCTGTCGTTTTCTCCGACCAGAAAGAAGAAGCAGCTAAAGTCGTTGCTTACGATACAGAAAGTGATATCGCTGTTTTAAAGGTCGACGCTACAGATTTAAAACCTGCTACTTTCGGAAACAGTGACGACCTTGTTGTCGGCGAACTCGTTATCGCTATCGGCAATCCGCTCGGATTTGAACTGTTCGGCTCAGTCACAAGCGGCATAGTTTCTGCTCTCAACAGAGAAATTACCGTAAACGAAAAGAAAATGAACCTCATTCAGACCGATGCCGCTATCAACTCGGGTAACTCTGGCGGCCCTCTGCTCAACAGCAGCGGTCAGGTAATCGGCATCAATTCTGCTAAAATGTCTTCAAGCTACTCGTCTTCCGCAAGCGTTGAGGGGCTTGGCTTTGCAATTCCTATTTCAGAAGCTCAGCCTATAATTGATGACCTCATAAATTACGGTTATGTTACAGGACGTCCTCAGATTGGCATCAGCGGCAGAGACGTAAGTGATGCTATCTCTACTTATTATAATATTCCTCTGGGTGTATACGTTATGTCAGTTGAAAAAGGCAGCTCCGCTGAATGGGCCGGCATAAAAGTAGGCGACGTAATTATCGCAATCCAGGACAAGCCGATAAAGTCTATCGACGAAATGAACGAAATAAAAAATCAGTACAAGGCCGGCGATACCATAAAGCTCACTTTAAGCCGTTCAGGTGAAGACAAAGATATTGATGTGTCCCTCGTTTTACAGGAGCTTCACCAGAATGCAAATGATTCTTCAAAATCTTCAAATGACAAAACAAACAAAAATGACAGCAGTTCAAAGGACGATAAAACTCAGCCAACTACAACTACATCCGACAAAAAGTCAAGTTCTGAACGATAACAGCTTCTTCTCCTTTAAGGGCACCTCTGAAAACTCCTTTGATTAAGGAAAAATCAGATATGTGCGGCAGCTGCAAGGAAACCTTCCGAAAGCGTGCTGTCGCACTATGAGGGAGGTTGACACAGAAGATGCCGTGCATAGATGTTTTTTCTAAAAAGAAGTTTTTAGAGGTGCCCTTATATATAACGTTCAAAGCAGTCCTATTTCACCGCTTTGAACAGTTACAGCCCCGATTTATTTTTAAAAGTCGGGGCTGTAACTTTTAACGACATATCTTTATAGGTAAACTATATTAATAAGGCAAAATTTACTGCTTGACACTATGCGTGAAAACGGTTATAATTAATATAAGCATCTTTATAAGACTTTATTAGAAAAATTATTTTGTATCCGCCAAATATATATAACATATAACGTTATGGAGGTATTAATATGAAAGCAAAATTATTCAGATATATCGCTGCAGCTTCCACTATTTGTGCTGCTGTTTGTTGTTCTATGTCCGCTAACGCTGCAACAGTTGACGATGTTGCATCAGTTGCAAGAAGCCTTGGAGTTTCAGAATCCGTTATCCAGCAGGCTTACAATCAGTACAACCAGAACCCCGGCAAATATTCCTCTGAAGATTTAGATAACGCTATCGTCAGCCTTTACTCCTATCAGGACGACCTCGATAGTATGATACTCAAATATTTTGGCGTTCAGCCACAAAAACCTGCTACAACTACGCAGACTACTCAGCCTGCTGCTAACAATAATTCATCTGTCACAACAACTGCTCCGACAAATAACAGCTCATCTGCCGCAAGCTCTGACTCAGCTTCAACAAGCAAATCAAGTCAATCCGATTTTATCAATATGTCCATGGACGAGAAAATTAAATACGTCAACTCTTTAAGCGATTCCGAAAAAACTCAATTTATAAACAATCTCTCTACAGAAGAAAAAAACAGTATCTTAAAACAGCTTTCAACTGATGAGAAAATTAATATTCTCGATAATTTCATTCAGGCAGGAAAATCTATGGGTATGAACTTCCAGATTGACGAAGTCAATGACGATAAGGTCGCTATGTCCGTAAGAAACGCTGACGGTACTCTCGTTGACGTTTCTGCTGTCGGCTCAACGGTTGAGGATACGGGCTATGACTACCATAAGCTTTTTGCACTGGCTGGCTCAGCATTATTTATTTCAACAGGCGGTATTTACCTGCTTTACAGAAAACTTCGTGATGATAAGTCCTCGGAGGATAATAATGGCTGATAAAAAACGCTCGGGTGTTGTAATCTATATTCTTACACCTTTTCTTGTTCTGATTCTTTGCACTGCAATCATTGCCGTTGCTGCAATAAAGCCATACAACAAGCTCTCAACCTACATTGGCATCGCTTTTATGGACAACCTCAAAACAATCCCATCAAACGGTATTACGGCTGGTCTGCATATAAAGGATAACAATATTGATGTCGACTATTCCGCTCCCACAACCGACAGCGGTTCTGTTGTCTGGCCGGAATTCGGTGAGCAATTCGCTGTTATTCGCTCAGATTCACTCCCATCAAGCATTCCGGTCTACTGGGGAAGCAGCAGCGAGCTGTTCAAAAGAGGTGCTTGTCAATCCTCAAGCTCAACTATTCCCGGTGAAAACGGAAACGCTGTAATAAGCGCTCACGTTGATACTTTCTTTGCTGACATCGATAAGCTGAAAGTCGGTGACAAAGTCGTAATTAATACAAACTATGGCTACTTTACCTACGAAGTCTCAGAACTTATCGAATTTAAAAAAGATAATAAAAAATATATTATCCCATCAGACGATTCCAGACTTACACTTTATACCTGCAAAACAGATGTTCTCGGCGCTACCGATATGCGTAAAGGTGTTGTCTGCAAGCTGACCGATAAGAAATTTTACACTAAGTAGGAGGTCATTTATGAAAAAATCAAATTCTTATCTGCCTTGTGTAATTTTATCGGTTCTTATGGTGTTTACTCTGATCGGTACTTCCGCTGCTTTTACATTTCAGCACTTTATGAACTACGATTACGCTGTAACAATCTGCAAACAGCATCAGCTCGACTCAAAGGTAAATCAGAGTCTACAGAAATATTTTGACGATAAGGTAAATACAACCGGCATACCCTCTGATATCTATATGAAATCTATTTCAAATCAATGGATTGACGATACTATGAAGCTCTCATTAAAATCAGGTTTCGACTTTCTCACCAACAAAAATACAGACTCTTATAATTTTAATCCGGACTTTTCCGCTGTTGACAGCAGTCTTGACTCATTCTTTTCCGACTATGCGGAAAAAAACGGTTACCAAAAGGATTCCGTTTTTGAAAACAAACTTGATTCTGCAAAGCAAAACGCTCATCAGGCTATAAAGGACTATACTGACATTCTTAAATTCAACACACTTTATTCAGAGGGTGTGCTTAAATCTGTCAGAACATATACATTGTTAGCCACAAGCCCAATTTTATCAATTGCAATACTTGCCTGCCTTGCAATACTTTTCGCACTTACACTTTTATTCTGCCGAAAAAATAAAATTTTTACGCTTTACTGGATTGCAACTTCAATTTTAGTCTCATCTGCAATTATCCTTATCCCCTGCATATACCTTAAAGCTACAAATTATTTCGACTCATTCGTAATCAAACAGGAACAGATTTTTATTGCATTTACTTCTTATATGTACAGTGCAGTAAACTTCCTGATTACATTGCAGATAATCCTTTCCGCCGCAGCCGTCATTATGCTGGCTGTATGCGTAATATTTTCAAAATCAAAAAAATCCACTGTAAATGCATAATTTTAAGCTGTTCATCAAATACTATCGCTGAATCTGAGTCTTATCTGACTCAGAATAAGGAGGTAGATTTATGAACAGCAATTTTTTTGACAGCCGTACAAGAATTAACCTTATGCGTGCTTTTGCAGGCGAAAGTCAAGCCCGAAACCGCTATACTTTCGCACGTCAGGCTGCAATCAAGGCTAATCTGTACGCCATAAGCGAAATATTTCACTTCACGGCAAATCAGGAAAAAGAACACGCCGAAATTTTTTATAATCTCCTGAAAGAGGAAAACGGAAAAACTGTCGAAATAGACGGCGGTTTTCCTGTAGGAGTCTATGAAAATGTTTTAGAACTTCTGGAAGATTCGGTTCATAATGAAGATGAGGAAAATCAAATAATTTATCCCGACTTCGCAGATGTCGCATCAAGCGAAGGCATTGTGCAGGCAGCATCAAAATTCTCTTTAATCGCAAAAATAGAAAAATCACACTCAGAAAGATTCAAATACTATGCTGAGCTTATGAAAAATGACAAGCTTTTCCGCTCCGATAAAACAGAAAAATGGCTCTGCCTTAATTGCGGAAATATTCACGAAAGCTCAGAAGCTCCTATAAACTGCCCAGTCTGCGGTAAAAATCAGGGCTACTTCATAAGAGTCGAAGAAGCTCCGTTTACTTTCGGAGGAATGATATGCCGGGAATAGATATCAGCAGAATATGCGGCTTTGAAATAATTGATTCAAGAGGCAATCCTACTGTACGGGCTGAAGTTATGCTTTCAGATGGTACGATTGCTGCGGCATCTGTTCCGTCAGGTGCTTCAACAGGCATTTACGAAGCTGTTGAGCTTCGTGATAACGACAAACAGCGTTTCGGCGGCAAAGGCGTTCTTGATGCGGTAAACAACATCAACACCGTAATTGCACCACAACTTAAAGGTATGAACCCATCGGATATTTCACGAATTGACTGTAAACTCAGAAAAATCGACGGCACTAAAAATAAGTCCGCTCTTGGAGCTAACGCACTGCTTGCAGTTTCACTCGCCTCGGCTAAAGCTGCCGCAAAGCACTACGGACTTCCTCTTTACAGATTTATTGGCGGCTCGTTTGCCTCAAAGCTGCCGATACCTCTTATGAATATCCTTAACGGAGGTGCTCATGCCCACAATAACATTGATATTCAGGAATTTATGATTATGCCGGTAGGTGCGGAAAATTTTCACGAAGCACTCAGAATCGGCTGCGAAATTTACCACACTCTCGGTAATATACTCAGCGACAAGGGAATTTCAAATGCTGTCGGAGATGAGGGCGGATTCGCACCAAGTCTTTCGTCAGATGAAGAAGCCATTGAGCTTATCCTTCTGGCAGTCGAAAAAGCAGGCTACAATGAATCAAAAGTGAAGATAGCAATTGATGCAGCTTCAAGCGAATGGTACAGTGAAGGAATTTACACGATGCCAAAACGAAATATTAAATTCTCGTCAGATGAACTTACAAATTATTGGAGCTCCCTTATAGACAAATACCCGATTGCTTCTCTTGAAGACCCGCTTGGCGAACAGGACTGGGACGGCTGGACAAAAATAACATCATCATTATCAGATAAGGTTCAGCTTGTCGGAGATGACCTCTTCGTTACCAATACTGCGTACCTTAGAAAGGGAATCGACAAAAAAGCCGCAAATGCAATTCTTATAAAATACAATCAGATAGGAACTCTTTCCGAAACACTCAAAACTATAAGAACTGCTCAGGAAAACGGCTACAAAGCTATAATTTCGCACCGTTCCGGCGATACTGAGGAAACTGCTGTTGCAGACCTCGCCGTCGGAACAAATGCAGGTCAGATTAAAACCGGTGCTCCGTGCAGAGCGGAAAGAACAGCAAAGTATAATAGGCTTCTGCGAATTGAGTCAGACCTGTGCTGCATATCATATTAATAACATCTCTGAAAAAATGAAAAAAGCTGCCGCATTATTTTAATGCGACAGCTTTTTATGTATTAATTTGCAGATGTATAAACCTGACCGTTATACATATCCTTGCCGTTTGCCTTAAACATTTCTGAAACCGTAACTATCTGCCAACCCTGCTGTTTCATATAAGGAGCAAGATATTCCATAGCTTCTGCGGTAGTAGAATATGTTTCGTGCATCAAAACTACCTGATTTTTCAAAGTACCGTTTGCCATTTTTGATGTTATGGTGTTGATAATCTGGTCTTTCGATGCATTGTTCCAGTCCTGAGAGTCAACTCCGCAAGTTATAAGCGGAGCTCCGCAATTCTGCTTTACTGTATCATTTACTGCAAGATACGGAGGACGAATAAGATAATTCTGCTTTTTTCCTATAATTCCGGAAAGAATATCAGCAGTTTTATTAACTTCCTGCTTGATTCCGTCAGCCGAAAGATTTGTAAGATATGGGTGAGTATAAGTGTGGTTTGCAACTTCAAATCCAAGCTGATCAGCACGGGCAATTTCTGCCTGATTAGCACTTGTTATTCTGTTGCCCCAATAGAAGAATGTTGCATGAGCACCGTTTTGTGACAAAGCATTCTGGATTCTCGTTGAAGTGCTTGATGAAGCTGTTCCGACAGGACCGTCATCAAAGCAAATAGCAACCATTGGCTTTGACTTATCAATCCATGAGATGTCAGCCTGATTGTCCCACTGACCTTCTTTAAGAGCGGTCTTAGTTGTTGTGGTGGTGACAGTTGTTGCAGCATTAGTTGTTACCTTTGTTGTAACAACATTTACAGGAACGTTAAATTAAATGAGCCCGAGAATCTTCTGCTGAATAGTAACAGCGTCCTGAGCATTTACGCCGTTTCCTGTTTCATGTACATCAGCATTTATCTCGCCCTGTGCTTTAAGTTTGAATGTTGTTGAATCAATAAGTGAACGTCTTACGGCAACAACGTCCGAAATATCTACCTTGCCGTCGCAGTTTGCATCGCCGTAAACGGTAGCAGAGCCTGTTGTAGGCTGCTGTGCTGAAGTAGTTGACTGCGAAGAGCCGCTGCTTATTGAAGTTCCTTTAACACCGCCGAAAGCTTCATCAATATTGAAGTCTATCAGATTTTCAGGAGTTTCAACATAAAGCAGCATATTTGTAGCTCCGCTCGGAATAGTGTAAGCGGTATTTTCAAGCTTTGTCCATGTACCGCTTGCAGCATTGGCTTTAGCCACATTAACGTACTGCGTTTTACCTGAAGCGTCGTCATACTGGAGTGACAGCACCATATCCTGAGCTGAGCCGCTGTTCTGGCGAACCATAGTTCCGAAACTGTAGGTGTTTCCTGGTTGGAAAACAGATGAGTCAAGTGAATATGCTGCACCATTCCATGCATCTGTACGTCCTGTAACACTGAGTGACTTGCTTCCTGCAAATGCAGAATCTGAGCTGTCGCTTACTTTTGCAGAGCCTCTTGAAGACCAGTTATCGCTGCCGTTTTCAAAAGTGCTGTGGAAATAGCAGCCGCTTGTATCAGGGTCAACGATTTTAGAAGTAGTAGCTTGTGTAGGAGACTGAGTAGTTGGCTGTGTATCGGATTCACTGCTGCTTCCGCCAATATTTATATTATTCTTATAAACGTTAGCTTTACCGCTGCTCTGATATCCCTCAACGTTGAGAGCAGTTTCATACATTTTGCCCATTTTCATACCCATGCTTTCCCATGCTGCAAAATGCTTGCTGACTGAGATTGTACCACTGTTTCTCTTGGTTGTGCGGACGCTCCAGTACTGTTCAAACGTAGTATTTCCCTCAATTGAAGGTTGATTTACTCTTGTTGTTTCGTAGATGTCATAAGTACCGCCGTCTATTGTGACCTGACCTTTTGAAGTAGCTCCCGGTGGACGCCATGTTCCCCAACTTTCTACGATATAGTATTCAACCAAAGGACTTTTAGTCCAACCATAAACGCAAAGGTATGAATTTCCGTTAGGATTGTAATCGCAGGCAAAATCTATAGAAATATTTCCTAATTCCTTATAGGTCTTGGTGGAGTCGAACTTCTTGCCTTTTCTGAAAAGAGCGTTATTAATATTGCTCCATTCGCAGCTGAAAGTACCGCCTCCTGTAAGCGACATACTTGTTGTTCCTGTGTCTTTCCACAGCTCATAATCGTAACCGTCTTCCGTACCGGTTTTGTTGTCTGTCAGTGTAGTTGCGGCACGAGTTGCCGAATCCGGAACAGTTACAAAACAAAGAACAAGTGTCATCATACAGCTTAGCAATCTGCAATTGAATTTTTTGTTCACTCAGCAACATTCCTCTCTAAAATAAATGATATGTACGCAGATGATAGAAATATAATATTTATCAGCATAGGTCATATAATAAGCTTCAATAAAATATTTGTGACCTTTTAAAAAGTGCCTCCTAAACGCTCAGATTATATTTGGTAAATATTTATACTTTTGCTCAATCTGTTAACACTAATGATAGTTTAACATCTTTTTCATAAAAAGTCAATGATTTTTATCAGTTTTTCTCAAATTTTTACAGTTAATTTCAACATACTGAAATAAAGCGGATTTTATATTTGGTTTATTTATAAAAAAAATTCCATACTTAGAATGTACGGAATTTTTTAAATGTGTTATTAACCTTTCCAGTATTTAACCATATTGCTTGTAAATTTTGCACCTTTGTCTTCATAAGTAATTGTATATTTTGAATCTTCATAAGTACAAAGCATATCCGACCTACTGTACTGAACCAATATTACTTCACCTGTTGAGTCATAAACAATAACGACACCTGAACAACCTGCACCTTTAGGATCAGCATGAAATTTCTTTAAAGTCATACCTTTACAATCAAGTCCAAGCGGATTAAGTGGCTTCACATTAGTAGTATTGATTGACTTTGAACTGAATTTGTAGAATTGCCATTTAACGTCCTCACTATCGAGACCTCTTATGACACCTTTCGCTATAAGATAATCGCTTTTATTAGCTGATGTATATTTAGATTCATCTGTTATCTGAGCACGTCCTATATTTACATTTGTAATAAGTCCACAATTTATTTTAACACCGTTTTTTACATATTGTTTATCTATTGCAAGAGGATATTCGCCGTCCATTATTACATCAGCAATTGAAGCCGTTGCAGCATTATAAATATATCTGGTTTCTACTTTTATTCTTGTTTCTTTTGCACGTTTTACATATCCTAAAATACTTGGAACCAGTATACTTGACAAAACACCGATAATAGCAATTACAACAATAATTTCTATCAAAGTAAAGCCTTTTGTATTTTTCATTACACGTCACCCCAAATAAAATGATTTAAACTTATAATAATATTATAACACTGCTAAAATCATATGTCAACAATTAAAATATAATTTTCTTATAAAATTTGCAAGTTTTAAAAGATATTACAATAAGTGACACAATGTAATTTAAAACAGAAAGCATCCGCTTTGCCATTTCAGGCATAAGCGGATGCTTATATAATATTATTATTCTTTACTCATTAAAAATCGACTCTATCACTTTTGATGAGCTTTCGGGTGTATAAAGCCATCTGTCCATATGCCTTTCCTGCGTGAAATATTTACATTCAGAAGGTGGATTCACCTTTTCACATACATCAACTATTATAAGTTTAACTTTCATTTTTTCCGGTATAAGTGCTTTGATATATACGCTTACGCTGTCCCCGTTTTTAAGATCACTGCGTGGTTCGGCAAGGCCCGCAAGATTGGGCGTAAGCTCGACAAATATTCCGTAATCTTCAACAGAACGTACAATACCGGAAACCGTTTCTCCTGCCTGAAATCCTGCTGCATTCTCTTCCCACGTTCCAAGAAGTTCCTTGTGAGTAAGACATATTTTGTCGCCGTCACGTCCTTTTACAACTGCTTTTATAAGCTGTCCATTCCTGAATCTGTCAGATGGATGAGAAATTCTCGAAATAGATATCGCATCAATCGGAATAAGTGACGGTATTCCGCACCCTATGTCAACAAAGCACCCGAACTGCTCAAGATGTGTGACCCTTGCCTCAATTATATCACCGGCAGCAAGCTTTTTTATGTAGCACCCAATACATTCCTCCTGTACCGCCTTTCGTGAAAGTAACGCTGTTTTTTCACCGTTATCATTGGTTCTAATCTCTTTTACCTTGAACTGAACATACTTGTTTACTCTTGAAATAAGTGCAATGTCCCGTGTAGTTCCGTCAGATATTCCGACTGCTCCGTCTTCACGCAGGATTATGGCTTTCATTGCCGGAATATCAACGATAAGATTGTGATTGCTGTCACAGACAGCTGCACGGGCTTCCAATGTAATCTGCCTGTGCATTGCTTCGACTAAGTTGTCTTCACAGCTTATAAATTTCTGATTTTCGGCTAAGCCGAACAGGCAGCCCTCAGGTTTGAATTTTTCCATTTTTACCTCCAGTTTAAGAAGCCACAGATTTTGCGGCTTCTGAATTGTTCCAGATTTTTCTGATATTATTGCTGCTCTTAAAGCAACTTGCTTATAATCAATTCTATGACCATTGGAGGATTATTATGATTGTTTGCAGGACGTAAATTTTTTTGCCTGATTATTATTCGCACCTATAAAAATAATTATAGATCCATTATGTCTCTGATGAATGAATTTTCAATCCACCCATTGCATTCAATATCGAACTCACATCTTTTAACGACTCTTTTTCACATATTATATAAAGCTTTGTATTCTTACTTCTTTGCGGCTCCTCAAGTATGCTGTCCGTGGTTTCGGATATAAGAGTAGCTGTTATATAATTGTGTGTTGTAACCGCTGTTGGCAGCAAAGTATAGCTTTCTCCATGTGCAAGCTTTTCGGCTCTTTCAGCTTCACGATTGTGTATGATTCCAGTTCTCAGTACTCCGCTGACGCTCTGCTTTACCCTGCCAACCACAAGCTCTGCCATATCCATAGACTCAAATTCAGCCGATATTCTTGACAACATATATTTTCCTCCATTAAACTTTTCTATATCATTTTTCTTATGTTCCAATTGCATTTTTCTCAATTACTTAATGATACCTCTAAAAACCTATTTGATAAGAAAAAAATAATATGATGTGCATAGATGATTTTTTTAAAGACGTTTTTAGAGATACCATTAAATATTTTCGGCGAGTTTGACATCTTTTATACCTCGTTTTTATCATTTTTACACAAATTCAAAAAAATATACCCTGAACGTATTGATTTAAAATTGTTTTTAGGTTATAATGTAATGTGCATATGTGTTTATCACTTGAGAAGGAGGATTTATTTTGGACGTAAGACCGGGAGATGTACTTTTAATGAAAAAACAACACCCTTGCGGCTCGAACCAAATGTTCGTTATTCGCTCAGGTATGGACTTTAAACTTAAATGCATGGGCTGTTCAAGAGAATTTATGATCTCAAGAGGAAAAATAGAAAAAAATATTAAAAAAATTGTCCGTGATTCAGAAGGTTAGCTGTTTCTGTCATCAGCTTTTCTACTATATGTATCATCATTATTAAATATCTTGAGGAGAAAATAAATGTTTGAAAAATTACTTCTTATGGAAAAAAAATATGAAGAAATCAGTGTACGCCTTTCTGACCCAGATGTCATCGGCGATAACAAGCTCTATACTCAGCTTATGCGCGACTATAAGTATATGACACCAATCATTGACAAATTCAGAGAATACAAAAAAGCTAAAAACAGCCTCGATGAAGCCAAAGAACTCCTCGATGGCGGCGGTCTTGACAACGATTTCAAGGAAATGGCTCAGGAAGAACTCGTTTCTTCTAAAAACCAAATCGAACAAATTGTAAACGAACTTAAAATATTACTCCTGCCTAAAGACCCAAATGACGATAAAAACGTTGTCATCGAAATCAGAGGCGGTGCCGGCGGCGAAGAAGCTTCTCTCTTCGCTAACTCACTTTACCGTATGTACACCATGTACGCCGAAATGAAAGGCTGGAAGCAGGAAATCCTTAACGCTAACCCCACAGAACTCGGCGGTTTTAAGGAAATCAGCTTCTCTATTGAGGGCGAAGGCGCATACTCAAGACTTAAATATGAAAGCGGAGTTCACCGTGTTCAGCGTGTTCCTGAAACTGAGTCTCAGGGCCGTATCCATACCTCTACCGTAACTGTGGCTGTTCTTGTCGAAGCTGACGAGGTAGAACTTAACATAAACCCTACTGACCTCAAAATCGACTACTTCCGTGCAAGCGGTGCCGGCGGTCAGCATATCAACAAAACAGAATCAGCTGTCAGAATTACCCATATTCCTACCAATCTTGTTGTTGAATGTCAGGACGAAAGAAGTCAGTACAAAAATAAGGACAGAGCTATGAAAATTCTCCGCTCTCGTCTGTATGAGGCTCTTCAACAAGAACAAAATGACAAAATTGCTTCCGAACGCCGTATGCAGGTCGGCAGCGGTGACCGCTCTGAACGTATCAGAACTTATAATTTTCCTCAGGGTCGCCTAACTGATCACAGAATAGGTCTCACTATTTATAGACTCGAAGACCTCCTCAACGGTAACCTCGATGAGGTTTTTGATGCCCTCGCTACAGCCGATCAGGCTGCTAAACTTGCTAATCAGGAACAGTGACATAATGGATACACTTTTATTAAACAGTAACTGCTACGACAATATGATATATGCGGCTAAACTTATCCGCAACGGCGATATCGTAGGTATGCCTACCGAAACCGTTTACGGTCTCGCTGCTGACGCCAGAAACGAAAACGCTGTTGCCAATATCTTTAAAGCTAAAGGCAGACCTTCTGATAATCCACTTATTGTCCATCTTTCAGATTTTTCAGAAGCTGTAAATTATACTTCATCTATACCTGATCTGGCCTATAAACTCGCAGAAAAATTCTGCCCAGGTCCACTTACTATGATTCTGCCAAAAAATAATCTTATACCTTATATCACTTCGGGCGGTCTCGATACCGTCGGCATTCGCATCCCCGCTCACGAAACTGCAAGGGAACTTATCAGACTTTCCGGCTGCCCAATCGCTGCTCCGTCTGCAAATACATCGGGTTACCCAAGTCCTACCTCCGCCAGACACGTTATGGACGATATGAACGGCAAAATTCCTGCAATTATCGACGGCGGCAACTGTAAATGCGGCGTTGAATCAACTGTTATATCATTCGATGACAACTCTACCGTAAGAATCCTTCGCCCGGGTTTCATTACCCCTGAGGATCTGCGCCTTGCAGCACCAAATGTTATTATCGACAAAGCTATTCTTCACGGCGTTTCAGACGGCGAAAAAGTTACTTCTCCCGGTATGAAGTACAAGCACTATTCCCCATCTGCAAAGGTCGTTCTCGTAGACGCAAAACTCCCTGACTTCATAAGTTTCTTTAATTCTCACTCGGGAAATAACGTCTATTGTCTCGTTTTCGATGGCGACGAAATCAATTTTTCTTCAAATTGCCTGACTTACGGCGCAGACAGTGCCGCTCAGGCTCATAATATTTTCGCAAGGCTGCGTGAACTCGACAAAATCGGCGCTGAAACCGTTTTTGTAAGATTTCCCGATCAAAAGGGCATCGGTCTCGCAGTACTTAACCGCCTGATCAGGGCGGCAGGATTCGAGGTGGTCAAAATATGAACAGCTTTGAAGAGGTCATGGTCGTTGGTCTCACAGGTCAGACTGGTGCTGGAAAAAGCACCGTTTCAAAAGTCTTTGCAGGTAACGGCTTCGCTGTTATCAACGCTGACAGCATCGCCAGGCTTGTTGTCGAAAACGGCAGTGCCTGCCTTGCAGAACTCGAAGACTTCTTCGGCAGCTCCGTCATTTCCTCAGACGGCTCTCTTAACAGAAAAGCTCTTGCTTCTATCGTCTTTTCAGATAAACGAAAACTCGAAATGCTCAACTCAATTACATATCCCTACATTACAGGCGAAATTCTAAAACAAATAAGAAGCCTTTCCGCAAATGGCGAAAAACTCATACTTCTTGACGCACCTACACTCTTTGAAAGCAGAGCCGATGACTTCTGCGAACTCATTATTTCCGTAATCGCTCATAATGACGTCCGTGAGGAACGTATAATGAAACGTGACGGTCTTACCTCAGAACAGGCTGTAAAACGTATGAACTCTCAGCTTAGTCAACAATTCTTTATCGAAAATTCTGACTTCATTATAAAAAATAATAAAAATCTCGATAACGTTTATGCAATCTCTCAAGAGGTTTCAGATAAAATTAAGGAATACTATTCTTTGAAATACCCTAAGTAATTTATAGCAACTATTTTGTTTCAAACGATGCATTTTCACTTGCATCGGCGCATCTATAAAAGCCCCGTTTCATTTTTAATAATTATTTTGCTTTGTAACTTTCAGTGATACTCTAAAATTCTTGTTACATTGCATAACATTTCGAAATTACTGCAAGAATACATATTTTTTCCAATAAGAGGTTTTTATAGATGCTCTTAAATTTTTTAGCTAAAAAGGTTCGCCTGCTTGCCATAAAAATGCAGGTCTGCTATTTGCAGGTATGGAGGTATTGTTATGTCAGAAAATAAAAGTGCTTCAAGTGAACTCAAAGACAAACTCTTTATGAAAAGAAAAAACGGTTTCCTTCGTATGAGCGATGAGGAAATTAAATCCTGCGACAACTTTTCCGAAAATTATAAGTGCTTCCTAAATTCAGCCAAGACAGAACGTGAAGCAGTTATAACTTCCGTTGAACTGCTCGAGAAAAAAGGCTTTAAACCTTACTCTATCGGTATGGAATTGAGACCCGGTGCAAAAATTTACCGTGTCAACCGTGGCAAGGCAGTTATTGCATCTGTTATAGGCTCTGAATCTATCGAAAAAGGCGTAAGACTTTGTGCCGCTCACATTGATTCCCCTCGTCTGGATATGAAACAGAATCCGCTTTACGAGGACAACGAAATGGCTTTCTTCAAAACTCACTACTACGGCGGTCTTAAAAAATATCAATGGACTGCTATGCCACTTTCACTGCACGGCGTTATCGTTAAATCGGACGGTACTCAGATTACAGTTAATATCGGCGAAAATGAATCCGACCCGGTTTTCTGCGTCACCGATTTACTTCCTCACCTCGCTACTGAACAAATGAAACGTCCACTCTCACAGGCAATAAAGGGCGAAGAACTTAACATTGTTATCGGCTCAAGACCTTTCAGAGACGATGATGCAAGCGAAGCTGTAAAACTCAACATAATTTCAATTCTCAACGAAAAATATGGCATCACTGAAGATGATTTCATCTCGGCTGAACTCGAAGCTGTTCCTGCTTTTAAAGCAAAGGACATCGGTTTCGACCGCAGTATGGTAGGCTCATACGGTCAGGACGACAGAGTTTGCGCTTACACTGCTCTTGCAGCAGTTTTAAATTGTGAAAACCCTAAGCACACAGTTGTTACAGTTCTTACTGACAAAGAGGAGACAGGCAGCGACGGCAACACAGGTCTTTGCTCTTCTTACCTTAAATATTTTATATATGATCTTGCTGCTGAATTTGGTGCTCAAGGTTACAGAGTTCTTTCTGCTTCACAATGCCTGTCAGCTGATGTAAATGCCGCTTTTGACCCAACTTTCCCTGATGTAAATGAGAAAAATAACTGTGCTTATATTAATAAAGGCGTTGTCGTTACGAAATTTACCGGTGCAAGAGGCAAATCAGGTACTTCTGACGCTTCCGCTGAATTTGTTGGCAGAGTCAGAATGCTCCTTGATAACAAAAACGTTGTATGGCAGACAGGTGAACTCGGCAAGGTTGATATCGGCGGCGGCGGTACTGTTGCTGCATATATCGCTAATCTTGATGTCGATACAATAGATGTTGGCGTACCTGTTCTCTCAATGCACGCTCCTTACGAAATTGTTTCAAAAATTGATGTCTATATGGCTTACAGAGCTTTTCAGGT
This sequence comes from Ruminococcus sp., assembly GCA_022641595.1. GTDB lineage: Bacteria > Bacillota > Clostridia > Oscillospirales > Ruminococcaceae > Ruminococcus. The sequence continues at coordinate 31,359 of JALCDN010000020.1, forward strand.
ATTCATTGCTGACTAAGTTCTACACTGTATAATATTTTTATATAGTAATAAATCCCCTTTTGTACGAAATTACGGTCTTGCCGCATCTTACAAAAGGGGATTTTATATTCTTATTTCAGCAGACCTACTGACGATTTGTTCTGTATATCTGTAAGACGTATCTGCTTTATATCATAGCTTGAATCCTTATGAAGCGTTATAAGCGTTCCGCCACGCTGTTTTGTATCCTTATCAATTCCGGGCATTGCAAGATAATC